>NZ_JBHTGY010000083.1:0-28754 GCF_042676305.1 Paenibacillus sp. GCM10027630
ATAAACTTCGAGATTGTGGGGAGGTACTCCTTTTTTGTGTGCGAAAAAAACCAGTCGTAGCAAGGGGTTCGAATTATGAAATTGACTTCATTTGCATGAATTCAATAAGACTTCGGATATACCGGCCCAAAGGCTGTATAGATGCAGGTTTTTGGCAGAAAGCAATGGCTTTGAATCGAATAAAGTCATGTGCGCTGTAACTTCCGTTCTTAAGTTTTGATCTAGGGCTGGGACAGAGACGAAAGCGAATGACTTTGTCAAGCGCTGATCTCGGTTTTGAGCCACTAAAAGAGCAGCTTTATCTTATTAAGGCGGATTTATTGGATCGCTTAAGCAGCTCCTTGTGAATCCAAATGGCCGCTTGAGCCCCTTCACCCATTGCTATAGTCAGCTGCTCTGCATGGACTCCAACATCCCCGGCCGCCCATACACCAGGCACGCTTGTCATCTTGGTTCTCGGGTCGGTTACAATATGCTTGTTTTCCAGACGCTCTATACGAAGCTGAGAGGCCAGTTCAGACTGCACCTCATTGCCGCCAAAGGCAATAAATCCGCGCTCGCCGTTTATTTCTTGTCCATCAATCATACGAACTCCATGAAAGATTCCGTCTCCCGATGTTATAACCTCATCCATAGTCTGTCCATAATAGACAATCCCCTTATCAATGAGCTTCTCCATCATGACCTTGCTTACCGGTGCTATCGCCGCTTCATGATTGATGTAGATTAAATCAGAGGTCCAATACAATAGATGCAGCGCCATCGATGCCCCCACATCCCCTGACCCCATTACAATGGTGCGATGGCCTTGGGTTTCATATCCGTCACAATCCGGGCAAACGTACACGCTGCTCCCTAAGCAGTCTGTAAGCCCTGGAAGCTTAGGAAAGCGGTCCAGCAGCCCTGTTGCCAGCAGCAATGTATCCGCCTTGATCGCTTGGGATTCTCCACTTATCTCTACACTGAAGACATCTTCCTGTCTATTTAATCGTGCCACCACGCCTTTAACAAACTGAACTCCTAACCGTTCGGCCTGAAGCTTTCCCAAGCGGCGCAGCTCTTCCCCGGAAACTCCATCCGGCCATCCAAGTACATTATGATAGCTTCTACATAATGTCGACCTGCCATAACCCTTATCGATCACAAGAGTACGATGCTTATAGCGGCCAAGCTGAATCGCTCCTTGCAACCCTGCTATGCCGCCTCCGATGACTACACAGTCATAATGAGAAGCCATATTGTGGAGCGCCCCTTAATGAATAGATGATTTCCTTCAACCTTACCAACCAAATAGCTTTCAAAGGATTCCCAAAAAAACTAACGACTATTCAAAGTCTTAGGGGCTATCACATATTCAGTTTTTTGCCTGGGGCTGCTAATTTCTTAGGTTCTTTTGCTTCCTTTGCTTCATTTGACCGTAACAACCACACTAAATTAATTTGCACGATGGCGGCTCCAAAAACCACCCATGGGAGTGTTTCTTCACCTACATAGCGGCTCAAACCGATTAATATTAAGATAGCTATAACCCGACCGCAGTTAACAAATATTTCACGCACTACCACCGACTCTACCCGCAATTGTCCCTTTAACGGCATCATACTGATCAAGCGGAAATAATGTGTCGTCATCGTGTTACCCTGCAAAGGTGCACAAATAGAATAAATAATCATAAACAAAATGACCGTAAGCAGTGACAAGCTCCAAACAATTAATAACGTACCTGCTATAAAACCAACCGTGGAAATGAGGAGAAACAGCTTTGCCAAATCCTCTCGGCCATATTTAGATATAAATAATCCGGTACCAATGCTCACACTTGCATACATCACACCCAGGTAGCCTACCAAATCCTCACGTCCAACAATCTGGAATAACAATATCGTAGGTAAAAAAAGCATAATACCTTGCAGCATCCCAAGCACCGAGAATCCGAACAACGATCCCGTCCAGATCTTGTTTTTACGCATTAATAATCCTGTAAACTTCAAATAATAAGCCTTATGATGAGAAAGCTTGGATTTTATTTTAAAGCTGCCTATTGTTGCAAGAAGGAACATAAAGAACGCTACGGAGAATACAAAGGTGTACCCCCGGAGCCCATCATTTTGCCTTATTATAAACCCTGCCAAGGCTGGGCCGATTAATCCTGCGAGTGTAAAAATAATCATATTGGTCGCCAAGTATCGAATTCGATTCTGTTCTGTGGATACATCGTACATTAGAGTCAAATAGCCTACCCAATAGAAGGAGGAGGCCAGCCCCCCAAATACAGCAAATAGCACATAGTAATCTACAACCCGCTCCTGAGCGAAAACAACGACCAAATAGAACAAAGCGATCAACGCAATACCAAACCGGTAGGTGAACATCCGGTCCTTCCGTTTGATCAGCCACCCGCCTAATGCAAAAGCAAGCGGGGTTGCCGCATAAGTAACAACATAATACATCCCGTTAATCCAAAGGCTATGCGTTAACCTCCATAAATATAATGTCAGGAACACGCTGGACATCGATGCGCCGAACTGAAAGCAGAAGTGTATGAATAACGACACGACAGCTTCCTTTGATAATTTTTTATCCTCAGAAACCGCATGTTTTCTCGCCTCGAGCCATTCTCTGAAGCCTGTTGCAAGACGTGTAGCCATCCTCATCCTCCGTTAGCCTAACCATTAATTACCTTCCATTGTAACAGCGTGGCATAGCTAAAGTTAAATGCATAAAGCGCCTTCAAACAGGATAAAAGCGCTTTAGTTAGGATATCCCTCCATTTCTCCTTACTATTAGGTATAGTGCAACGCTTTTGGCACCTATGCTCTCAATTGCGCTTGCTGCTGGAAATAAACGACCGCTCTTGAAGTCGTGTTACTGGAATGGAAACTTGCAGCCATGCTTTTCTTAACTGGAAACTAATTCTTTTCCAATGAATTAGTAGAAGCATTAGCGGAAAGAGTTATTCCGTTATGTCATGAAAAGCACAACAAACAGAGAAATAACGGAATAGCTATTTCCGTTATCTCTCTGTTTGTTGTTCATTGTGCCCCTATTCGCAGCATATAACGGAATTCCGACTTCCGCTATCGTCTCAAATTGTAGGCCGCAGATTAAATAACAGAATTTTCTGTTCCGTTAAGGACCTTTAATGCACTACACCGATGTTTTTTGTTCTACTCTATGCTTTGACGTTGCTCTGTGTGAAACGGAACGAGAATCACTTATTCGCGTGAAATATCACATTTCAATAAATTAAAAACATGAATCGTATTTCGGTGACTTCATGAAAAGATAATGCAAAACCCCGGCACGTTTGCGCCGGGGCTCGAACTATTACTTTTTCAGACTATCCCATGTTTTTTGGAATTCGTCAAACATCTGTTCCTTCGTTTTCTGCTTAGCTACATAGGCCTGCATTGTCGCCGCAAATTTCTTGCTGCTTGCTTCGCCGCCAGGGAACTTGAACCAGTTCCAGCTCAATGTTTTATTGTCTTTGCTGTATTTGATAATATCAGCTGCCAATGGGCCTAATATTTTTTCATCAGCAGGGATATTTGTAAAGGCAGGAATGAATTTGAATTCTTCAGTAATATACTTTTTACCAATATCGGAAGAAACGAGCCAGTTCAAGAATTTCTTAGCTTCGTCTTTGTTGGCTGAGTTTTTGTTAATTACCCAGTTGTTCGGAACTCCGACCGGAAGCTTGTCGCTCGCCGCTGCATCATCACTAATAGGCATTGGCAGGAATCCAACCTTGATATTCGGGTTCGTTTGCGTAATTTGCAATTGCGTCCAGTTCCCTTGTTGTGTCATTGCTGCTTTACCTGTCGCAAATTCAGTCACCTGTGTCTTATAGTCGGTTTGCAGCGGGTTTTTGTTGCCGTATTTCAACTGCAGATCAAACAGCTTCACCCAGTTTTCGAATGTCGGGTTACCAACCATTTTACCAGTACCTTTGTTTAAGCTGTCGATAAATGCGTTAGGATCAGACTGATAAGCGAATGGAAGGTTAACGAAATGGTTACCTAACACCCACCACTCAGCATAGCCGTTAACGAAAGGCGTTACGCCTGAAGCCTGCAGCTTCTGAGCCGCTGCATCCAGCTGTGTCAATGTTTTTGGCAACTCAGTAATGCCAGCTTTGGCAAATAAATCTTTGTTATAAATAAAGCCATAGCCCTCCAGATTAAGCGGTTGGCCGTATAGTTTGCCGTCCTTCGTCATTGGTTCTTTCGCAACAGTTACCATATCTTTAACCCAAGGCTGATCGGATAAATCCTCCAAATGCTCAATCCATTTATCCAAGTCAGAGAATCCACCGTTATTGAAAATATCCGGCTTGTCGCCTGAATTGAATTTCGCCATAAGCGCAGCGCCGTAATCGGAACCGCCTCCTACAGTGTCAATCTGAATTTTTACTCCCGGGTTCGCTTTCTCATATTCGGCAGCAAGCTTAGACAGAGGCTCGGCGATTTCCACTTTAAACTGGAACATCTTAAGCGTTACATTCTTGCCTCCTGCAGCACCACCCGCGTTTGTGCCTCCTGGGCTTGGAGCTGGTTCTTTCTTTGCACAACCGGCTAGAATGGAAAGAACCAGTATGGCAACCATGCTAATAATTGTTAATTTTTTCATATTCAAAATGCCTCCCTTTTTCTTCTTATTTTCCCTTACTTCATTTATTTTAAAAAATGCATGAACAACCGAACACGGACAATATTGAACATTAAGGGGTAACTTATTGACCGTATCTCCCTGCTTCCCCTTGAAATGTCAGGCCTATTGGGATCAACCTTTTATAGAACCGGCTGTAATCCCTTCAATAATATGCCGTTGCATCGATAGAAAAAAGATTACGATAGGCAATACACCAAGAACAAGCGCTGCCAAAGCCAAATCCCACTGTTTCGTATATTGACCGAAGAAAGAATAAGTAGCTAATGGAATCGTTCTAAGCTCCGGCTTGCTTAAAATAAGCATCGGCAGCAGGAAGTCGTTCCAAATCCATAGACTGTTAAGAAGAACAATCGTTACCGTCATCGGCTTAAGCAGAGGGAATACAATTTTCCAAAATACTCCATATGGCGAGCAGCCGTCCACCCTTGCCGATTCTTCGATTTCCAGAGGAACCGACTTAATAAATCCATGGTACAAGAACACATTCAGCGAAACGCCGAAGCCAAAATAACAAATGACCAAGCCGGTTATACTGTCCATCAAGCCAACCTGACTTGCCACCCTTACCAAAGGAATCATAATCGATTGAAAAGGGATAACCATAGCCGCTACGAACGCCATGAAAATTAAATTATTGAAACGGGTTGGAAACCGTACCAATCGATAAGCTGCCATGGAGCTAATGACCACCAAGCCAATATTACTGAATACCGTGATCAACAGCGAGTTCCAAAACACCTTCGGAAACTTCATAATGTCCCAAACTTTACCGTAATTCGCAAAATTAAGAGAATGGGGCAAGCTGGCCGAGTTAATAAGAATATCTCCAAAGCTTTTCATCGAATTCACAATGACGAAGTAAAAAGGTACCAGGAACAGCAGACCAAGTACAAGTCCGACTATTTCAAGCATAAATATCCGCGGCCCGTAAGAAGATTTAACTTCCATTATACCTCAACCTCCTTTTTCTTCGTCACCCATACTTGAATCGATGTAATTACGGCAACCACTATGAAAAAGACTAATGACTTGGCTGTTCCTAATCCATAACGGTTGTTACGAAACGCTTCTTCATAGATGTTAAGGGCAACGGACTGTGTCGAATTGAAAGGTCCGCCTTGAGTTAATGACACATTGAGGTCATACATTTTAAATGCCCAGGAGATCGTTAAGAACAAACATACTGTGACCGCAGGCATGATGAGCGGAACCGTAATATGGCGCAATACCTGAAATCGGGTTGCTCCGTCAATGTAAGCCGCTTCTGTAATATCCTTCGGAACATTGGCGAGTGCGGCAATATAGATAACCATCAGATATCCGGCCGTCTGCCATACACTTACTATGACAAGCCCCCAGAAAGCGGTAGGTGCATCTCCCAGCCATGGGAGTTTAAAAAAAGCAAGATCCGTCAGCTCCCCAATGGTTGTGAAGCCTTTGACAAAAATAAATTGCCAAATAAATCCTAGCAGCAAGCCGCCAATCACATTAGGAAGGAAAAAAACCGTCCGCAATATGTTGCGCGATTTCAACTTTTGCGTTAGCAGCAAAGCTAAGGAAAAGCCTACAAGATTGGCGAACAATACATTCGTTACTGAGAAGCGTACAGTAAACCAGAACGATTTATGAAAATCATCATCCGCTACAATAATCCGCTTGAAGTTGTCGAATCCGACCCATTTCATATCCGAGGTAACGCCGTTCCATTCCGTGAACGAATAGTAGATGCTCAACAGAAACGGAGCAATAACGATCAATGCGAAAAAGATAACCGCTGGGCCAACGAAAACCGTCTGGTGAATCCAATTCGATGAACGGCTTTTGGCTTTCATAGAAATCTCCCCCCTTTGTATAAGTTCGTGTTCAAAAGCCACAGTTGAGCGTATCGACTTTTGGAACATCGTTTATAAGTTATCTTAAGTATAGAAATGGATGCCTTGGAAAAACACCGACTCTCGTGACCCATCAGGTGGAATTTATTGATATCCATTGTTACAATGTTCATGCAGGCTGGTTGGGCTGAGCTATTAATGGGAGGACTTTCCAATGATTCGCAACAGTTTTCGTAATAAACTTATCGTGTTCCTTCTTGCCGCTACAATCATGCCTATCTCCACATCAATAGTTATCACCTACTATTTTACTAAGCAGGCCGTTTCCAATGAGACCATTCAGAGCAACTCCAACCTGATTTATCAAGGCAAGACGAATATCATGAACTACTTAAAAGCGATTGAGCAAAATTCTTTAAACGTCTACAATGACAATACCCTTTATACGATCATTGAAAACGGAGATACGGATTATTTAAGCTACAACGAGACGGTTAGAGGTCTTCAAACGATTGTCAATTCGGTTAAGGAGATCAAGCAAATTTACTTGTATATTGACAAAAACAACCGATCCATATTAATTTCTCAAGGAAATCCCAATCGAAATGATGGTCCGGGACCGAAATACCAGCCTGAAATGGACAACACCGAAATAAAGCTGCAGCCCACTCACTGGAACCATGACTATAAAGTTGGGAGTTTATTTTATCTTCCCCAAACAACAGTCGTAACTATGCACCGAACTCTGCTTAACTCCTTGTCCCAAAAAAGACTGGGCATACTGTCCATCGATTTCAGCATTGAGGTTATAAAGTCCATCTGCCAGCAACTATACACTCTTGGACAAGACGAGCTGTATATACTGGATAATGACGGGGCTATTATTTATGGCCCAAATCCTGAGCAATGGGGGCAAGTCCTTCATGAGCCATGGGTTGACCATTTACTATCGATGCCAGACTCTTCAGGAAGCTTTGAATGGACGAGCAAGCCGTTTACTGGCATTCATATTTATGATCGCATGAGCACTCCTTATATGGAATGGACACTGGTAAAACGGATTCCTTATGAGCATCTCTACAAAAATGCCCGTGATTTAACCAAAATCAATGCATTAATTTTCATCATATTTATGGTTATCGTCATTTCGGCGACACTCTACATTTCCTTTAAGTTCACCACGCCTATCAAAAATTTAATGGGCTATATCAGCAAAATTCAGTCCGGAAACATGCAGGTGGATATTCAAGTAACCAGCAATGATGAAATCGGTATATTAGCTCGCCGTTTTCGCATGATGATGCAAACGATCAACAACCTGATCGAAAGAGAATACAAATTGGACATTGCCAATAAAACGAATCAATTGAAGGCATTGCAGGCGCAAATTAATCCTCATTTCCTGTATAATGGTTTACAATCCATCGGGACGCTAGCTCTCCAGCATCAAGCTCCCAAAATTTATTCGCTTATATCCTCACTCGCCAGGATGATGCGCTACAATATGAACACTAATGAAACTTTGGTGCCGCTCAAGCAGGAAATCGATCATATTAAATCCTATTTGGAGCTGCAGATGCAGAGGTTTGAGGACGAGCTTGATGTGACCTTTCAGGTTACTGAGCAAACCTTAACGATTCAAATTCCCAAAATGATACTCCAGCCCTTGGTTGAAAATTATTTCAAGCATGGCTTTGACCCGCGAGAAAAAAAGGGAAAGCTCCTTATAGCGGGTACTATAACGGACGATCATCAATTAACGCTGGTTGTTGAAGATAACGGAAGAGGTATCAATCCGGAGCAATTGATTATTTTGCAAAAGCAATTAAGCCTCCACCCGGACAACATTGGGGAAGCTTCAGAAAGCATAGGCTTGATAAACGTTAAATTGCGTCTCCAGCTTTATTTCCAAGGCGCATCCATGAAACTGGAGCCGTGTTATCCATCAGGCGTCCGTGTTACACTGGTTATACCTAATGCGCAACAAATATCTTCTTAGGAGGTTGCTGTCACTGTGAAAGCCATCATCGTAGATGATGAAAAGCATGTCCGTGAAGCTATCCGGCTGTTGGTTCCTTGGGAAGAGCTTGAAATCAACGAAATACTGGAGGCTCCTGACGGTCAGTCTGCTATTTCTTTAATTGAGGAACATAAACCGCAAATTATTTTCACGGATATGATTATGCCCGTTATGGGCGGAGCCCAGCTGCTTGAGTGGCTGCATGCTCATTATCCATCAGGCAAAACTATTGTAATCAGCGGGTTCGATGATTTTCAGCTTGTACGCCATACCGTACAATACGGTGGCTTGGATTATATACTAAAGCCTATTGACGCCGAGCAGCTGCATTCTGCGGTGTTTAAAGCCGCTGCCAGCTGGCGGCAGGATGAAAGCGAGCGCCAGCGCGAGCAGCAGCTTAATATCGAAATGAATCAGATTCGTCCAGCTTATTGGGATAAGATGCTGTCTAACTTAATAACCGAGCCCTCCGGGTTTGATGCTGTGACCCAATCATTTGCCAATGAGTTTGGATTGGATCGGAATGTTCGGGAATGCCGCGTTGCTATCTTATCGTTAGATACGATTAGCTCCAGTCTTAAACAAAAGTTCGAGTCCAATATGGACCTTCTTTTCTTTTCCATCACGAATATATGTAATGAGTTTCTTCATGCCTCCCAGCAAGGAATCGCTTACCGCTACTGGAACAGTGATGACGCCATTCTTGTTTTATTATATGGGCAAGGCTCGGCCGAGCAGATTATGTCCAAAATACTGCAAGGAATATGGACTGTCCTTCACAGTAAAGTCGAAATAGGCATAAGCAGCCTTCAGCCTGTTCCGTCAGGCTTGTTCTTAGCTTATACGGAGGCTAAGAATGCTTTACATATGCGTAATTTGCTGCTTAAGGATAGGCGCATTCATATTTATACGGGGCAAACTCCCAGCTTGCCGCCATTATTATACTTCAGCGATTATGCGGAGCCCATCCATCTCGCAGTGCGCAGCGGCAGCGCTGAACAGATTCGTAAATCTGTTCAAGTGTGGATTGATGCGGTTAAGCTGCTTGATGTTATAGATGTAGGGCTGCTTGAGCTGTGGTGGCAGGAATACATTGTGCTGCGCAACCGTTGGCTCAATGAGTGGTTCGGAGATCAGCAGCCAGACATCAAAACCGAGTCAGACTCTTCCCGTTTCCAGTTGCCTGTCGATAAGGATGGCTTCTTCTCTGTCTCACTCTGGCAAGAACAGCTGACAGCCGGTCTTATTGAGCTTTCCAAGCAGCTGCTTGCTCATCAGCATCAGGACAGCAACGTCATCTTTGAGATTGCAAAGTATATTCAAAACCATTATCATCAGGATATTACGCTTCAAGAGATTGCCAATCATTTCTATTTAAGCCGTGAATATATATCCCGTAAATTCAAGCAGCAGTTTCAAGTGAATTTATCTGATTACCTTAGCGGCATCCGTTTGGAAAAAGCGAAGCTGCTCCTGCTCAACCCTCACTTGCGAATCGCTCAAGTTGCGGAGATGGTCGGCTATGACGATGAGAAATATTTCAGTAAAGTATTTAAGAAAATGAACGGCTTCTCGCCGAATGAATACAGGAAGGTGAATCAACCATGAATACGCCCATAGAACCTGCGGCTTCAGAGCAGCCCATGGCGCGAACTGGAAAACCGAGCAAAGCAAAAGGAAGAGGAAGAACCTATCTGTTCTTATTTATGGGGTGGACCCTGCTTATCGCTTCTGGAGTTCTTGGCGCCAAGATGTACACGGATCAGCTGCGCCAGCAAATTGCGCAAGATATTGCCGTACAAACCGAGCAGCAGCTGCAAGCCGTTCAAGAGGATTACCAGAAGCAAATTTCCCAGCTCAAAGATAATGTCAGCGGCGACCTTGTAAAAATGCAAAGCAAAATCGATTCATTAAACGAGCTGCTTGCCTTTACCAAGGACAGCGCCAACAGCAAGACGGACAATAGCAACCAGCTGTATACCCAGCTTGGCGAAGTAAAGAAGAAGCTTGACGACTTGAAGAAAAGCCTAGATGTACTGCAATAAGGATGTGGTCTACCAATGAATCCGATCCCGTTAATTAATCGTACACTGTTGCTTGCTGTCGCACCTTTTATAGGTATCCTTGGCTTTTTGTATGTTTCACAGCTTTCCATTGCACTCCCGGAATTCCAGCGTTATACCAAAACAGAGTTTTCCATTCAAAGTCAGCTTCAGCAAGCTTCACAGCAGCTTGACAAGGCCAAGGCTGATGCCGCTCAAACGCGGACCACTATTGAACGCTTCTTTCAGCTATATGAGAAAAGCGCAACGGATGTCGCCAATATGGCCAAAACAGCCGATGCTGCTGCAACCAAGCCTGCGGCCATCTTTGATACGCGAATCAGCACCAAGCTTGGAGCCAAGCCATCCAAACAGACGAACAGCTCTAACTTGGATATGAAGCTTTATTATTTGAATGAATCGAATTACAAGGCTTATGCGCTTAAAATTGATATGAAAACCGATAAAGCGTTGAAGATGGTGCTTGGCAAAGATAAAATTGGCAGCAGTGAAACTACGTTGGAAGCTGCGCGCCGTTACGGAGCTGTAGCCGGGATTAATGCGGGAGGGTTCGCTGACGACAATAAGACGGGCAGACGTTATCCCCTAAGCAACACTATCATGAATGGCAAATTCGTATATGGCTTTGAACCAACCTTTGAGGATTTGGCGTTTATAGGGTTGAGCACGGATCGTAAGCTGATTGGCGGCAGATTTGCCCGACAGGAGGATCTGGACAAGCTTAAGCCGTCCTTCGGTGCAACCTTCGTTCCTGTATTGCTGCAAAACGGCAAAAAGCAGGCGATTCCTGCACAATGGCAAACCTCGCCTGCTCGAGCTCCACGCACGGTTGTAGGTAATTTCAAAAACGATCAGCTGTTGTTTCTGGTTACGGATGGCTACGATGAGAGAGGGAATTCCGGGGCGACGCTCGCGGAGCTGCAGGACAAGCTTCTTCAACTTGGGGTCAAGGATGCATATAATCTGGATGGCGGCGGATCCTCCAGCTTGATCTATGAAGGGCAGGTAATCAACCGTCCATCCGATGGCAAACTTCGGCCGCTTCCTACGCACTTTTTATTTTTTAAATAAATGTTCACTTTTATAAGTTTTCTTTTCATTAACGGTTGGTTATAATAATAGGGCAGGGGGGTGCAAACGATGTCAGCAACATTTTGGATTATGAACTTGGTATTTTTGATTTTTATCGTGGCCATACTCACTTCTTCTTACAATGATGATAAAACAAAAGGTCTGTAATTCATCCATTCAACCAATAATTCCAGACACTTATTAAAAAGCATCACGTTCCTCTAACTAAGGAATACGTGATGCTTTCTGATGTTTTACATCTTCTCTAAACTTCTTCACTACGTTCTTTCTACCAATCCACTCATCTCGCCAAGACATTCTCCGCATATATGCCGTTCTTTAAATTCACTAACTTGCTCCATCGAACTGCAAAATACACATCTCGGACGATATCTCTCCAAAATAATATGATCACCGCTTACCAATATTTCAACGGGATCCCCTTCGTTCATTTGGTATCTTTTTCTTAGAGATTTGGGGAGCACGATTCGTCCTAATTGATCGACTTTTCTCACAACACCAGCTGGTTTCATTATAAATTCACCTCACTTTCACACAAAAAAACGAACAGTTCAGCCAAGCGATTAAGGAGAACCTCCCTTCAAGTGCTTGCTTTAATACTATTCGTTACTTATGTTAAAATTCCTGCCATATTCGACTTGTTTTGTTGTTTATTTCAACCCCGGAAAACCGGTCTGCCGCAGCCCTTCGAACAATACAATCGCCGCAGAATTCGACAAATTCAACGATCTTACTGCATCGGTCATAGGCATCCGAATCAAATGATCTGGATGTTCCGCAATGATTTCAGGAGCCAGTCCTTTCGTTTCCTTACCGAAAACAAAGAAATCACCATCCTGAAATGTAAACTCAGTGTAAACGCGCTTAGCTTTGGTTGTAGCCAAAAAGAATCTGCCTTCCGCGTACTTATCCTTTACTTCCTGGAATGAATCGTGATATTCAATATTAACGGCATGCCAATAATCAAGCCCTGCCCGCTTTAAGGTTCTGTCATCTGTCAAGAAACCCAGTGGGCGAACCAAATGCAGCCAGGTTCCTGTTGCTGCGCATGTTCTTGCTATATTTCCAGTATTTGCCGGTATTTCAGGCTCTACTAATACAATATGAAAAGCCATAGTCTGTTATCACCTCACTTGAGTCTTTCATTATACTACAATTAACGTACAAATTTAACACTCACTTTACCTTTCATTAATATACGGTTGATAGTGCTCTGCAATAATAAGAGTATCAAGTGTTTTAAGTAAAGGAGATCCGAGAGATGAAGAAGAAGATTCTTGTTGTTGACGACGAACCTTCCATTTCGATGCTAATAGAGTTTAACCTGAAGCTGGTCGGCTTCGAGGTACATTGTGTTTATGATGGTGAAGCTGTATTTCAAGCGATTCAACATTTCCGTCCTGACGTCATTGTGCTCGATCTGATGCTTCCTAAGATGGATGGTATTCAAGTATGCCGTAAGCTGCGCAGTCAGAATAATTTGGTGCCGATCATTATGCTCACAGCTATGCAGGACTTGTCTGACAAAATCGCCGGCCTTGACAATGGGGCTGATGATTATATGACGAAGCCATTCAGTCCTCAAGAGCTGATTTCTAGAATTCAAGCTATTTTACGACGTATCCAGACACTTCCATCCGCAACCGAAAGTGCTTCGGTTACGATTGGCCAGATCGTGATCCAACCTGATCAAAGGGAAGTTTCTTTGAAGGGAGAAGCCATTGAGCTGACTCCAAAAGAGTTTGATCTCTTGTTATTTTTATGCAAACACCGCGGAAAAGTATTAAGCCGCCAACAACTGCTGCATGGCGTTTGGGACTATCATTTTCTTGGTGATACACGTATTGTTGACGTCCATATTAGCCATCTGCGCGATAAAATTGAAGGCAATGCCAGAACACCCGAATATATTGTCACTATACGTAACGTTGGATATAAGCTGACTGAGCCCTCTCTGAAGGAATCCTTTGCCTAACAGAATAACTCATGGGTCCCTAAAAGGATGAAAAGATGAATGCCGTTTAATTCATGCGGCGCTCATCTTTTTTTGCGTAAAAAAACAGCCCTGCCATTGATCTCAGGGCTGCTGACAGCCAAATTAACCGTTTCGCTTCTGGAAATCGGACATAAAGTCAGCTAAAGCTTTACAAGCCTCGTAGGGCACTGGAATGTAAGCTGAGGCACGAATCCCACCAACACTGCGATGTCCAGCTAAGCCTACAAAGTTATTTTGCTCAGATTCCTTAACAAATTTCTTTTCCAGCTCTTCGCTTGGTAAACGGAACGTCATATTCATAATGGAGCGGCTATCCGCATCAATATTACCTGTGTAGAAGCCACCGCTTCCGTCGATTGCATCATAAACAAGCTTACTTTTCTCGATGCTCTTTTTCTCCATGGCTGCTACGCCACCGTTGTTTTTAATCCATTTCAACACCAGATTCATCATATAAATCGAGTGAACTGGAGGGGTGTTGTAGAGCGAACTGTTTTTCGCATGGTTAGAATAACGAAGGATTACTGGAATATGCTTAGGTTCTTCCTTCAACATCTCATCACTTATAACGGCTACCGTTACACCGGCCGGTCCAAGATTTTTTTGTGCGCCTGCATAGATCATTGCGTACTTCTTGGCATCGATCGGACGGCTCAGAATACCGCTTGTCATATCACCAATCAATGGAATATTTCCCGTTTCCGGTATGTACGAGAATTGGGACCCCTCAATCGTATTATTCGTTGTCATATGCACGTAAGCGGAATTTGGATCTATTGTAAGTTCGGATGCTTTCGGGAGGCTTCTCCAATTGCCCTCTTTGTTCGAAGCTGCAATTACCGATTCACCAACTATCCGGCCTTCATCATAGGCTTTCTCCGAGAAGCTGCCTGTAATGATGTAGCTGCCGACTTTGCCGGGCTTTAAGAAGTTCAAAGGAATCGTTGCAAATTGCGTGCTTGCTCCCCCACCCATGAACAGTACTTGATAGCCTGACTCCAGTCCTAGCAATTCAAGCAACAGCTGCTGTGTTTCGGAATTGATAGCCTCGTATTCTTTACTCCGATGGGAAATTTCCATCAAAGACATTCCGATCCCATTATAATCTACAAACTGTTCCTGAGCTTGCTGCAATACTTCCAACGGAAGCGCTGCAGGACCCGGATTGAAATTGTACGCACGTTTAGTCATGAGTTCACACCTTCGCCTAGTTTTCAAATCGCATCTTTTGATATGATATGGTTAATGATAGCAAAGTTTATCCCTATCCATCAAGTAGTTATGCTCATTCTTCACATCATTGATACATATTTTCAATAATATCGGATACCCTTTAAGTAATATTCCGCATCTTAAGGAGCTGTCCTATCATGAATAAAGACCGATTATTTCTTGCTCTCCCTCTTGGCGAGGAACAAAGCTCCTTCCTTCAGCAGCTTATGGAGACACTACAGCCTACGCTTAGCTTTCAAAAATGGGTTCACAAGGACGATCTGCACATCACTCTTAAATTTCTCGGGGATACTCCTACGGCTGCATTGTCTGGCATTCAATCACACATGAAGAAGGTTGCAGCATCTGTATCAACCTTTCAGCTGTCATTAGACTCGCTGGGCACCTTTGGCAAGCCCTTTGCTCCTAGTGTTCTGTGGATCAGAGTTGGAGGTCATTTAACAGCTTTGAACGCACTTCACGCACAGACAGAGGCAGCTATGGAATCAGTGGATTTCCCAATGGAAGGCCGACCTTATAGTCCTCACATAACCATAGCTAGAAAATATTCGGGGGAAGCCGCTTTTACCAAAGCAGCTTTAGCCTCGGCAAATAATGAATTGAAGTCATCACCGATGCAGTGGACAGCAAACCGGATTGTTCTGTACCGCAGCTATCTAGGGCGTAGACCCATGTATGAAGCAATAGACACTTATTCTCTCAGCCAAGAGGGAGTGCGAATCGGCAGCTTGCTGTGACAGAAATCCTCACCGAAATGCTTTTTCAAAACTAAAGATTCCTCCCATTATTTTGTATGTAATGTAAAACAGAAAGGGCCGGCTTCACACCCCGTTAGGGATATGAAACCGGCCCAAGACAAACATTCTTGAGAGTGAATACTAGCCTTCTAGCACAGTATCCACGGTTTATCAGTTCATACAGCAACTTGTTATAATATAAATATTATTATAATTAACATGCAGCAATTGTAAAGCATTAAATGCAAAAGGATACGTTTTATTGACCAGGAACTAAATAAAACCAAGCTTTTCATAAGCTCCATTCATTACGGTGTTCGCATCACCCTTAAGCCAACTATCAACGAGGGTATAGTATACGGAACGGAAATCAACCTCATACTTCAGATCGCCGTTATCTAAGTTTGTAAGGCTTGGCATAACCCCGTATAAGCCGCCTTTAACCTTACCGCCAAAGATCAAAACCGGAGCAGCCGTACCATGGTCTGTACCGCCGTTCCCATTTTCCTTCACGCGACGGCCAAATTCAGAAAAAGCCATCGTCACAACACGTTCATGCAAGCCTTGAGTTTCCAGATCCGCATAAAATGAACCAATCGCCTCATCAAGTTGCTTCAAAAGCTTGGCATGCTGTTCTTTTTCCTGTATATGATCATCGAAGCCTCCAAGCTCTACATAAAACACTCGTGTTCCCGAATTACCAGCTAATAGTTTGCTTACTAACTGTAAATCTTTAGCAATATTAGTTTTTGGATACTCCACTTTATTTTGATATCCATTCGTTAAGCTATGAATGGCCTCTACACTTTGATAGGCATCTGTTCCGCGTTGACATGTCACTTTAACTTGTGTACCTTGACGCTCGGGATCATACATATCCAGGAAAGCTTTGGCCAGACGGTTCTGGTCCGCTTTCGGCGTTTTGGGATCGAACAGGTTATAGCTTTCAATCGATTGAATAACAGGAACATTTATACGATCTGAATTGAACGCTTTATTCGCATTATTTCCTACCTGCAGCGCCCTTAAATAGTTCCTGTCCTTGGACAAAGATGATTCGATATAACGTCCCAGCCAGCCGGAGCGTATATATTTATCAGGCATTGCTGTCTGCCAAATCTCCATAGATCGGAAATGCGAATGATCCGGTTTGGGATACCCGACTCCCTGTATAATCGCCAGCTTGCCTCCCTTGTACAGCTCATTTAAGCGCATCAAACTGGGATGAAGTCCAACCTCATTATTGATTGCAAGTACTTCGCTCTGAGTAATATTCAATGTAGGCCGGGAATCAAAGTATCCACCCATTCCATATGGTATCAGCGTGTTGATGCCGTCATTTCCTCCAGACATTTGTATTACAACAAGCACTGGGGATTCAACACCTGGGTCAAGCCCTGCAGTATTGCTTATGGGCTGCTCGCCCTCTGCGAAAATCATGGGTCCCCCGAATCCTAATGTAGCGAGAAGTGCAGTGCCCTTTATTAGAAAATCTCTCCGTGTCAGCTTCATACCGACTCCCCATCCCTTTCCCTCACTCTATTTCATTTGCGCTTCAGGGCTTACCATAATGAGCTGCAACAGTCCTTTCATACCATTCGTCTTTTGCGTGGAATAAATAAAAGTATCCTCTGCAAATTTGGACAGTATTTTCACTGTTTGCTCTCCAAGGAACCATGTACCTGCATTTCTCGAAAATTGCAGCACCCAGTCCTCAGGTTTAGCTTGCGTGCTCAATGTATAGTCTGTACCGCTAAGCACTTTGCTGTTTAACCGCTTCGCCACTGATTCGGCAAACTGGTAGCGAGATAATAAGCTCGTGGTCATAAGCCACGTATCTCCGCCCCTCCAGCCTGCAACATCCGGCGGTAAATACAGCTCCTGGCCCATCTTTCTCGCCGCTTGTGTGAAGCCTTTGGATAATGGAATATCGAATGATTTCAAAATGCCCACCACGTATTCTATCGGGGTTTTGATTAAGCTGCCCAACAGATCAGAGCTATAAAAAGCATCGGATAAAAACAGTTTGGTCAACACCTCGCCAATATGCCCTGACTTCGCAAAATCAGCGGCTACCAGATCAATCCAATCTTTAGAAGGATCAGCTGCCGCAAAAAACTTCAACAGCTTACCCGCCATAAAATGAGGCAAAGAATCCTGCTTAAAGAGAACGTCAATTGCAGTTGTCTCATCAAAATTTCCTTTTTCCCCAAGAATCGTTTTCACGTTGGAATCATGCTGCCCTTTATTGAATGTAACCTCATCCGTCTTCTTATTATAAGACCAACCGGTGAAAGCTCGGGCTGTTTCCTTTATATCCTGCTCTGTATAATTGCCGATTCCAAGCGTGAACAGCTCCATCACTTCTCTTGCATAATTCTCATTGGGCTTGCCTTTTCTATTATTGTTGGAATCCAGATATAACATCATCGCAGGGTCTTTCCCCACTTCCAGAACAAGCTCATGAAAATTGCCCAGCGCATGCTTCCGAAAAAGCTCATTTTGCCTAAGAATCAACGGGATTTCTCGCACCTTTTGATATGAGGTTGCAAAATGTCCATGCCAAAATAATGTCATTTTCTCAACCAAAGGAGCTTCCGAATGAATCATCCTATACAGCCAATAGGTTTGTTGATCACCAATCGAATCCGCTTTCATCTCTTTGCCATCAGCCAGAAGCTTCTCCAAAGGCTCGATCTGCTCCGTTTTTCCGGTTAACGACTCTCCGGCTATGAGCCTTCGTACCGTCTCCTCCATGCCTAATTCCAGGCTAGCAGCGACTTCGTTTTTACCTGCATTAAAAGCTGCCCGGTTCAACAGATGTACCGCTTCTTTTTCCGTCCATTGTATTCCCATCAGTAACCCCCTCAACCTCCGGTTTTGATAGTTTTATTATAATGGAGGTTTATTACAAAATGGTGACAATGGGGAGAATAATTAAGAAAAAAATCGGTGAGGTTCAAGAGGCAGAGAACGTAAAGGAGATAGCAGGTAGTCGAGGCTGCGTGCTTTGTCAGTTTCTCCGATCGCTGTTGTCGGTGGATTGCTTCTATATATAAAAGCTGCCAAGGTTGCAATCCACCGACAAAGGCGACCACTATCGTTTCTACGAAACTGCAAAGCTCTCCGCCTCGACTTGAGCTATCGCTCAAGCGAGGCCCATTTTTCTCTCAATTATTTATTGAGAGGGTAGAGAACAGGAAAGAGCCCCGGGGGTACCGGGGCTCTGCCTTTGAAACTATAAACCATAAACCAAAACTTCTATAAAGATAGGATAAGTTCGATAGAACCTAAAAATCTTACAGGTCGAAATACAAGGAGTACTCATGCGGATGAATACGGATAGCAACTGCTTTAGCTTCGTCACGTTTCAAACCGATGTAGTTATCGATAAAGTCTTTAGTGAATACGCCGCCTTCAGTCAAGAATTCGAAGTCTGCTTCCAAAGCATCCAAAGCTTCATCTAATGAACCTGGTACGCTGCGGATTTCACCTTTCTCTGCATCGGACAATTCGTAGATGTTTTTATCCAACGGACCGTATCCCAATGCGCGAGGATCGATTTTTTTCTTGATTCCGTCCAAACCTGCCATCAGCATAGCTGCGAATGCCAAGTAAGGGTTAGCCGTGGAATCCGGTGTACGGAATTCAATACGACAGCCTTTAGGTGTAACAGCAGCAACCGGAATACGAACAGCTGCAGAACGGTTACCTTTGGAGAATACCAAGTTAACAGGAGCTTCATAACCAGGAACCAAACGCTTAAAGGAGTTGGTTGACGGGTTAGTAAGAGCGATCAAAGCTGGTGCATGGTACAAGATACCGCCGATATAGTTCAAAGCCATTTCACTCAGGTTAGCATATCCGCCTTTTTCATAGAAAAGAGGTTCGCTGCCGTTGAAGATGGATTGGTGAACGTGCATACCGCTACCGTTGTCGCCAAACAATGGTTTTGGCATGAAAGTTGCCACTTTGCCATATTGTCTAGCTGTGTTTTGTACGATGTATTTATATTTCAAAAGGTTATCAGCTGTTTTAGTCAAAGTGTCAAAACGGAAGTTAATTTCGCCTTGACCTGCAGTAGCAACTTCGTGGTGATGACGCTCGATGCGAAGACCGGATTCGATCAACAAACGGCACATTTCACTACGGATGTCTTGTTGGGAATCAGTAGGACCTACAGGCACATATCCGCCTTTGTGACCAACTTTAAAGCCCAGGTTGCCGCCTTCTTCTTTCTTGTTAGTGTTCCAATGTGCTTCTTCGGAATCAACGAAATAAGAAGATTTATTTTGCCCGCTTTCGAAACGAACTTCATCAAAAATGAAAAACTCAGATTCAGGAGCGAAGTACGCCGTTGTACCAACACCTGCAGTTTGAAGATACTCTTCCGCTTTTTGAGCGATGCTGCGCGGGTCACGATCATAACGATCTCCATCTGGAGTATGGATGTTACACATAATAACCAAAGTAGGATGCGCAGTGAAAGGATCTACAAATACTGACTCCGTATCTGGAAGCATAACCATGTCGGACTCTTCAATACCTTTAAAGCCTGGAATGGAGGAACCGTCAAATGCTACACCGTTCACAAATGTTTCTTCCTCAACTTCGGAAGCAGGTAAAGAGATATGGTGAGCTCTACCTGAAAGATCTACGAAACGAAAGTCTACCCACTCGATGCCTTTTTCTTTGATGATATTTAATACGTTTTGAGCTGACATTGAATTACTAACCTCCTAAATTCCGAACATTTTTCATTGTTTGTTCGAACATTGTTCAAGTTTTTGTTAATCATGGTCATATTATAAAACTTTTCAGCGACAATCGTCAATATCTATGTAAGGTATTTTTTACGAGTGTGTAAGGTATGCTCACACCTCTCCAAATTCTGTTCACAGTTTCGACAAAAAGAAAACTTGGTCCCCTTTTTATCAAAGGAACCAAGTCGAGTTTTGCCTTATTTTACGAATATTCTTAAGACGTAAACACTTCTTTCTTCGTATCGAATCTTCTGCCGCAGAGCGGTGCCAGCTTCTCCAAGTCAACCATAAGCTTAGCAAATTGTTCAGGGAACAATGATTGAACACCATCACCTGTCATCGAGTTGTCAGGATCGGTATGCATTTCAACAATGAGTCCATTTGCACCTGCAGCAACGGATGCTTTGCACATTGGCTCGACCAATTCACGGCGGCCGGTACCATGACTAGGGTCTGAGATAACAGGCAAATGGCTTAAAGTTTGCAAAGCAGGGATAGCAGCCAAGTCTAAAGTGTTTCTCGTGTAAGATTCGAACGTTCGGATTCCGCGTTCACATAGCATAACGTTCGGATTCCCTCCCGCAAGAATATATTCAGCCGCATTCAGGAATTCATCGTAAGTAGAGCTGAAGCCGCGCTTCAATAAAACCGGAGTTTTGATTGTTCCTAATTTACGAAGCAGATCAAAATTCTGCATATTACGTGTACCCACTTGCAGAATATCAGCGTACTCAGCGCATACATCGACGTATTCCGGTGTCATAACCTCGGTAATCGTCAGCAAGCCATGCTTCCTGCCGGCATCCGCCATCATAACTAAACCTTCCACACCAACTCCTTGAAAGCTATACGGTCCTGTTCTCGGCTTAAATGCGCCTCCACGAAGCACTTGTGCACCTGCGGCTTTAACAAGACGTGCAATTTCATCGATCTGTTCTGCAGTTTCCACCGCACAGGGGCCACCCATGATTACGAGCTGCTCGCCGCCGATCTCAACATCTTTAATTTTGATAATGGTATCATCCGGATGGAAATCTCTGCTTGCCAGCTTGTAGGATTTAGAGATCTTAACCACTTGCTCAACACCTGACAGCTGACGAAGCTGTTCGCTCAGCTTAGGATCTGCTTGGCCGATGATTCCAATAACAGTACGGTCCACACCTCTGGATACATGAGCCTGAACACCATTTTTTTCAATATGCTGAACGATTTCGCCAATACGTTCCTCGGATACTTTATTAGAAATGATAACGATCATAATAACAACACTCCCGCTCATTAAGTTTTTGTCCCAAACACTTACACGCTTCAACGCTTATACGCTTTTAAGCTTTTAATCACTAAAGTAACTATATAACAGAGCCGTGTTTCCGTCAAGATAAAATAATACTCAATTTTAGGCAAAAAAATCCCCACAAAGTGGGGTCTTGCTTCGAAGTTGATTCAGATACTTTGCGGGGGGATAATGCTAAATAGGTAAGAAAAACCGTCAGTTCATTCCCTGACGGTCCTTTTATGTGCAAACTTATACGTGTGTGCTTGGGGAGGGGATCCGGTGTGGTTTTCGACCGCTCTTGAAATCATGCTCCTTGGATTGGTAGGCGTGCAGCGGTCGGAACAGTAGCTTCAAAGGTAGGCTGCATACCCGAGCAGTCACCGGAGGTAACGACTAGGGCGGTGCTTACGCTTCTCCACCCTACATTCGTTCTCTCTTTTGTTCTACTTCGTGCAGCCTGCCCCTTATTTCTTACCTCATCTGTATTCGGTCCAGTATTCATAACCCTATCTCAATTGTTGTATTCCATATGTACCTACAAAGCTAGCGCGTTGTGGCGTTGCATTTGGTCGGTCGAACCCCACGGAGCGTGTCTTCATCACCTTCACCGGGCGCTAATCACTCTTTTAGAAGGAAGAGCGGAAGTCAGGTGCGCTATTTCATTGTTTTAACGTTATTATTCGAATGAAACGGAACTAGGATCTCTTATTTAGTTTAAAATAAGGTATTTCAGTCTATAAAAGTCAGAATAACGCATCGTAGTTCCTCTACTTCATGAAATGGGATAGGTTTTCAACCCTTAGAGGATCGACGATCCGTTAGTCAGCTGGACTCATGTTAAAGACATAGCATAATAGGATGGATTCCCACCCCCGCAAGAAAGAGACCAAAAATCAGGGTATGCTTCGTTCTCTCCAAACATATAAATTCTACAAAAAAAATCGACTCAAGGAGTCGATTCTGTACCAACAACAAGCTCGGCTTTTCTATTTTTACGCTTTTCTTTGCGTTTCTCATGGTAGTATTCGAGGCCCCACTTGATTGGAAAATAGAACAGCAAGCCTAAAAGAAGTCCGTCTATAAGCCCCCCGACAAAAAGCTTCAAGTTGGATTTAATAAATACATCCATCCAATCGGGTAAAAAATTTAGTAAATGCCGGCCCGTGCCGCGAGGCAGCACCATACCTCCTACCTTAATATGAACGTAGGTCAACGGTAAATAAATAATTTTGCCAAATACAAAACCGATTAACGCAGCCGCCATACTTGCCCTGAACAAATAAACTAACGGAAATATTAGAAAGAATGCTAAGCCAGCGGTAGGAAGAGTGAACATTTCGACAGACAAGCCAATGGAAAATCCCATGGCTACTATGCCTGGACCTCCCTTGGCTCGGGTCAGCAGCAAGTACTTGTATTTAAACCAGCGTTTAATATTTCGAAATTTAAAAGCTTTCTTGCCTTTTGTCACCTGCTCCTGCTGCATATCCCTTCCCCTATTCCAATTTCTTTATTGACTTACGGCTTTCTGCTTGGCTGTTGGGATCAACTTGCTCATGTTAATGGTACGTTTAATTTCCCACGTCGAGGGGTTTTCTAAATCAAATTGCTCCAGGTAATTAATGACTTCCTTGGTAATTGGCGTAGGTGTGGATGCACCGGATGTAACGCCTACCCTGCGAACAGGCTTAAGCCATTCAAGCTTCAGCTCTGAAACATCTGCAATTCGATAAGCCTTCACACCGGCTATCTCTTCAGATACCTGAGCCAAACGGTTGGAGTTATTGCTGCGAGGATCTCCTACAACCAGCACCAAATCGGCATCCTTCGCTTGCTCAGCTACAGCCTCTTGACGAACCTGAGTTGCCAAGCAAATTTCATTATGAATTTCCGCCCGTGGAAACCGCTCCAAAAGTCGATTCATAATATGCTTAATATCCCATTGACTCATTGTTGTTTGATTAGTAATTGTGATCTTTTTGTCCGATATATTCAGCTCATCAACTTCTTCAAGCTTTTCGATTAAATGAACCCGTTCAGGATTAATCCCGACGGCACCTTCTGGCTCTGGATGACCCTTTTTCCCGATATAAATAATATGGTAGTCCTCAGCTGTCTTTTCCCTGATCAAATCATGAGTTTTCGTAACATCAGGGCATGTGGCATCCACCACTGTAAGACCTTTATCGCGCGCGCGTTTTCTAACATCAGGGGAAACGCCGTGTGCCGTAAATATAACGGTCCCGGTTTCAATAGTTTCTAGAATTTCCAGCCGGTTCGGACCATCAAGTGTAATGACGCCTTCTTTATCAAAATAATCAGTTACATGGGCGTTATGCACGATCATGCCTAATATATATACAGGTCTTGGCAGGTTAAGGTTTTTTGCCGTTTGCATGGCAAGTGCCATAGCATCTACAACCCCATAGCAGTATCCGCGGGGCGAGATTTTAATGATATCCATTTCTGCACCTACCTTTTTTTATGTGCCTATAAGCAGCTTATTGAAGGGAAAACATATCCCCGACTATTCTATTATACTCGATTCCAAGGATGTAGGAAATGCCGCTGGAAGCACATTGTCAGAAACTTCACTAACCGGCAGCCAAATAATAAAGGTACTGCCTTCTCCTTCGCATGTTGTTACTTCAATGGAGCCTTGATGCTCATCAATAATCCATTTGGCGATAGATAAACCAAGCCCGGTACCGGATGTTTTGCCGCGTGATACATCTGCCCGATAGAATCTTTCAAATATCAAGGGAACCTCTTCTATGTCCATTCCAATACCCGTATCTTCAATACGTATCCCGATTTGTTTCTCCATCAATATAGCATCAAGCTTTACAAAACCCTGTTCGGTGTATTTGAAAGCATTTTCCAAAAAAATGTAAATTAATTGTTGAATATAATCCCTGTTTCCATAAACATAAACTCCTTGCAAAGCGGATAAATCCCCTTGCCTCCATTCGACCTCCCGCGGGAATAGGTAGGCTCTACGGTTAACCTCCTCCACAAGGGGCAGCAGCTCGATGTTGGTCTTCGACATTTGAAAGCCTGCATCAGCTCGGGCAAGAGATAGAAGATCGTTGACCAAACGAGTCATCCGTTCCGCCTCGCCTGCTATATCCTGCATTGCTTCAAGCGAGAGCTCCAACTGCTGCCGATCCTGCTCCGTACCTATAGAAGCTGTCTTCTTCCACATTTTTTCCAATAAATCAACATTTCCACGAATAGTGGTCAGCGGCGTACGAAGCTCATGAGAAGCGTCCGATACAAATCGCCGCTGCCTCCGGTAAGACTCTTCCAAATCAAAATATACTTTCTGCAAACGCTCCAGCATATCATTGATTGTATTTGTAAGGCGTCCGATTTCATCATTAGGGCCATTATAATTGATCCTGTTTTCAAGATCAGAGCCCTTGCTTATGGAATTGGCCGCCACGATAACCTGCTCTATAGGCTTCAGTGCCTTTCTTGCCAGAAACCAGCCAAAGGAAGCAGCCAGCAGCACAGCCACCAGAGCGGTAAAAGCCAATATTCGCTGCACCAGCGAAAATAAATTCTCGGAAGTATCAATCAGAACAGCGGCCTGAAAAACACCTGCCAGCTCCTGTTGACCATTCTTTACTACTATAATGGGCTTGTTATAGATGAGGAATGCCAGATTTTCAACTCTGGTTTTCTCAAATAAATATTTATCGTTAACCAGCTTTTGCCGTTTCGCATCTGTCAGTTCAGGGACGGGCAAAGTCAAATTAGCTTCAGACAAATTAGTCGATGGACGAATGATCCCATTTTCAAAATTCGTTATTTGATAAAACTTCCCCGCACTCCCAATATTATCTCTTCCCTGCAAGGCAAAATCAAAGCTGATTCCCCCTCCCAATGTTGGAGTCATCCGAGGCTGGATTCGTGAATATACATTCTCGCCTTGCTGCTGCAGCTCGTCCTCAATAAAGCTGTAGTAATTATAATGAAGCAGCCAATACAGTCCAATGCCGAAAAGCATTAATGTAACGGATAAAATTGCAGTATACCACAATGTCAGGCGCAGCCTAATGGACACGTCAACTCTCTCCTCTCATCACATATCCAGCGCCGCGAACCGTCTGTATCATCCGCTTATGCCCATATTCCTCCGTTTTTTGACGTAAAAGTGCGATATACACCTCAAGAACATTCGATTCACCGCTGTAATCATATCCCCATATTTTTTCCATTATTACATCACGAGACAACACCCGTTTCGGATTTTGCATAAACAAATGAAGCAGCTCGAACTCTTTAGTCGTCAATTCTATCAATTGACTCCCACGAAACACTTCGCGCGTGTCCATATCCATAAACACATCCTGGAATTGCAGTCGATTTGTTTGCTGCTCGGCTTTCTCAGCACTTTTTCTGCGCAGCAGAACCCGAACCCTCGCCAACAGCTCCTCTAAGGCGAAAGGCTTGACCAAATAATCGTCAGCCCCAAGATCCAATCCTTTAACCCGCTCCCCAATTTCGTCCTTAGCTGTGAGCATTAATACGGGTACTGTTGCTCCGCCCTCACGAATACGCCGAACTACCTCCCACCCATCTAGCTGAGGCATCATGACATCCAAAATAACTGTATCCGGATCATGCTCCAAAATTTGCTTCAATCCATCCATACCATGCTGTGCAGTAAAAACGGTATATCCTTCAAAAGCTAATGAACGCCTAAGCATGGAAGTGATTTTTTCATCATCGTCTATAACTAATATTTTTTCTCTCATATGCAGCACCGCCTTCATTTTTAAACACGAACCTAATTGTAGTTCTATTTTATCATCAAATTAGTTGGATACAAAAAGAAACAGAGCTTCACCAAATTTCGCTCCGCTCTGAGTCTTTTTTGTGTTCATTTTATTCTAACCTTTTTCTCTATTCTAGTTGTAAGAAAAGCTTCTGATCGAGGTCATTCCATTTTATTTAGCTTCTGCGTTGCGGTCACCAATCGTCACTGTGATGTTTTCCTTTTTACCGTCACGCATAATAGTTAGGTTTGCTTGGTCGTTCACTTTCAATGCTTTGATTTTGTCAACGAGATCCTGAGATTTCTTCACCTTGGCTCCATTAACCTCAGTAATCACATCGTAAGGACGAATGCCGGCAATAAAGCCTGGGCTTTTACGCTCTACCTCAGAAACGATAGCACCTTCCGTGTTTTGCAGCTTTAATTCAGTTAACCAATCTTTGTCGATATCCGACAACTTAACACCAATATAAGGTAATGGTTCTTTTGGAATTTTCACGTTATTTTTCAAATTATCCAACACCGACGAAATCGTACTCGTAGGAATAGCAAAGCCAATCCCTTGCGCTTGCGCGCTTACTGCTGTGTTGATCCCTATTACTTCCCCATTCAGGTTCAATAGCGGTCCACCCGAGTTCCCTGGATTAATTGAAGCGTCTGTTTGCAGCAAGTGCTTATATTCGCGAGTACCTTGTGTGTCAGGAATGGAAATTGGACGTTCGCGTGCGCTCAATACACCTACAGTTACTGTGTGATCAAAGCCGTACGGGTTACCGATAGCAACTACCCAGTCACCGACCTTAGTATCTTCCGCTTTACCAAGCGGCAAAGCAGCAAACTCCTTATCGCCATCTATCTTCAATGCTGCCAAATCAAGATCATAGCTGTTACCTAGCAAGGTTGCTTTGAACGGCTTATCATAGCCTTCTACGGTTACCCAAATTTCGTCCGCTCCGTCAATTACATGCTCATTGGTTAAAATGTAACCCGATTTTTCAAAAATAAATCCGGTTCCCATTCCCCCAGGCTGAAGTTGCCCGGAATCGCTCTTGGGCTGCTGTTTGCTGCCGCCGCCATTATCTCCGAAAAATTGTCGGAAGAACGGATCGTCTAACAGAGAGCTTCCACCGCGACTGCTCGCCTTGGCCTTAACCTTAGTCTCGATTTTAACAACTGCCGGACCCGATTGCTCAGCTATTTGAGCGATGTTCTCCGGTCTGCCGCCAAGATCGAATGCTGTGGGCTTGACCGTTCCTCCTCCGCTTGATCCAGTTGTTGTTTGGCCTGTAGCTGCTGATGCTTTGTTAGACATAACACCTTGAGGGCCTGTAAACCAGTTCATTTTGTCCGAAGCGAACATTAAGCTCCCCACAACCAGCGCTCCAGCTAAAAAGGCAGTGAATCCGGTTCTTAGAGAAGATCCTCTCTTCTTGTGCTCATTCTGCTGCCAGCCATTCTTCGGATCATGCATCGGCTTATCAGTTACGTTGTATGAAAATGGTCTCATGGGCCGCGGCGGCGTCATTTCTACCTGTGCAGCTTCTGCTCCATCGCTTCTCATACCTGAGTCCGACTCATTATGTCCCAAATCTGATTTATAAGGCCCGTATGAGTAGTAGTGGGACGGACGCTCTTGCCTTGGCTCATTTGCTTCTGATTGTCCGGCTTGTTCGTTAGACGAACTATTAGATTCGCCATTCGACCGGCGAAAGAAATCATCATAACCGCGTTTGTTGTCATCCATAGTAAAATTCCTCCGTTCAAATATGATTTGAATGATAATGTATAGTTACTTGCTATCCTTGACTATATATTGGACTCGTAACCTTAAAGTAACCTTAAAATAAAATAAACGAACAGTTAAATTTCTGATTCAATCCCCCCATACCCCCCTTGTTCTTCAAGGGGGGCTCCGGGCGCTGCGCCCCTGGACCCAGCGTGAGAGACTGTTGAGCAACCGAAGCGCTTCCTATGTACTTATGATGTTGGAACGCGTTCGTTCTATAAAGAAGAAGCTTTGCGCTGCAAAGCTCCTTCTTTATAGAACACGCTATACGTTTATGCTCTTGCACTTGCAACTACTGTTAAGCGTGTCTGGGCAAACTTTGCAAGGCAAAGCAGCCCGGACAAACGCGCTCCTAAGCTCTCAAGTGGCTCCACGCTCTAGCCCGTTCCCGCACGCATGCAAGCGTGGAGGGGCTACCTTCGCGTCAGCCAAAGGAGCCCCGACCAACGCGTTCCATCCACCAACGTTCCCATCGAAGCACCAATTAACCTTTCTCCACCAA
>NZ_JBHTGY010000084.1:0-34995 GCF_042676305.1 Paenibacillus sp. GCM10027630
AGATTTTTTTATGTTTTGTCCATGAAAATATAATATATAATTACATAAATAGTAAATTATACAATTAATATTTGTGTGTTAGCTTCGATGCAACGCTAGTGGAAATGCTCCAGCTAAATAACCACTTTTGGAGAAAAATCACCGAAAGGTGTGGAATTAACTGGATGATTTCCTGTTATTTAACTAAATCCTTCTCGTAGCCTATAATTAGCATGAGGATAGGATTTCCCGTTAATTCTGGGGACCCGCCATGGCACTCCTGTTTAGAATGGCCAAGTGCCGATATTGGAGCAAAGGGGCTGTCCCACACGGAAAACAGGTTTTATTATTTCACCCGTCTACCGTATAGGAAGCATATCAAAGGTTGTCAGTGAATGAGTCAGTCCCAAACTATGTACAAAGACGCCTCCAAAACCACTATGTAAGTGGGGATGGATGCGTCTTTTTGTAGAAAAATTCCCATTATAGTGGAGGTTCGAAAATCCGGAAACGACTTTTGGGACAGCCTCTGATCAAGTTAAAGTCATAATCCCAAAAGCTGCCGCTGCGGTAAGTACAGCACTCCAAAAGGCAATGCCAATTGTCATCCATAACATTAGTTTACCTGGCTTTGCCCCGAATGAAACCCCAATTGCTGCACCGAGAGGCGCCCCGGTAATAAGCGGTGATAAGAAGCCAAGGCCGATAATACCGTACTTTCTCCAGATACGGGACATGGTAGTTTCTTTGCGCTCGTTTTTTTGCTGAAACCGGCGTACCAACCAGCTGCGGATGGATTTACCGAAGAAGATAATAATCGCCGCTGCAGCGATCGAGCCGACAGCACTCCAAATTGCGGTTAAGACGGGTGGCAGCTTCAGGGTGAAACCTAGTGGAATAGCAACCCACAGCTCCAAAATTCCAGCCACCATAACGGAAAACCATGCTCCTATCTCATTCATCGCAATCATCCTCACTTTTATTTTCTTAGGAGTAAATACGCAATAGTCTACCAAAAGTGACAAATAGCTTCAAATTGCGCATGGCCTCGGCCCGGGCGCGCGTTGCGGCGTTGCATGGAGGTCGGTCCCCACGCGCAATACAACTTTTTTCGTAAAAAATTGAAAGAAATTGTTCATCTCTCTGCTACAAGCATGTATGAGTCCCCTCTATACTGAAAGTAACAAACAAGTGCTCCAACCAAAATATAGAATAGAGGTGGGTCAATCAATGAATGCCCTAAGCCGAGATACCGCGGCGGCAGCAAGCCGTCCTCATACCGCTCGTCAAACCAAGCTGAAAAATCACAACCAGGCAGCCTTAGCCGGTTATTTATTCATTTCCCCATGGCTGATCGGTTTTTTATTTCTCACCTTATGGCCAATGCTGCAATCATTGTACTACTCGTTTACAGACTTTTCGCTCTTGGAGCCTGCCAAATGGATTGGCTTGGACAATTATAAGGAAATGTCGAAGGATCGGTTCTTTTACAACTCGCTTAAAGTGACCTTTGCTTATGTTCTGTTTTCTGTTCCGGCCAAGCTGTTTGTAGCCCTCATGGTGGCGATGCTGATGAATCGCAAAATTCGCGGTATATCTTTCTACCGTACGTTTATATATCTTCCTTCTCTTATTGGTGGAAGTATCGCGGTTGCCATTCTTTGGAAAAATATTTTTGGCATCGATGGTTTTGTCAATCACATTGTTCCTTTGTTCGGCATTGATGCGAAAAACTGGATAGGAACTCCAGAAACCTCGTTAGGCACGCTTATCCTGCTGCGCTGCTGGCAGTTTGGCTCGGCGATGATTATTTTCCTGGCAGGGCTGAAGCAAATTCCGAATGAGCTGTATGAAGCTTCTTCCGTGGATGGCGCGTCCAAGCTAAGGCAGTTTTTCAATATCACACTTCCAATGCTGTCTCCTGTCATTTTATTCAATGTTATTATGGGAGTTATTCAAGCTTTTCAAATGTTTACCTCTGCTTTCATTATTACCAATGGAGGACCGCTCAACTCAACGGAAGTGTATGCACTTTATTTATATCAGAAAGCATTCACCTCATTCCACATGGGCTACGCTTCAGCTTTAGCTTGGGTACTGCTAATCATTATCGGTATAGCAACCTCAATCAATTTTATCGCTTCGAAATATTGGGTATTTTATGAGACTGAGGCAGGTGATAAGAAATGAGATTAAGTAATCGAAGCAGTCGATTGTGGACACATTTGATTTTATTGGCGCTCAGCCTGCTCATGGTTTATCCGGTTATATGGTGGATTGGAGCCTCTTTTAAATCGAATCCTGAGCTTGCACTGCCGACCTTATTTCCTTCGGTATGGATGTGGGAAAACTATACGCTGGGCTGGAATGCGCTTCCGAAGTATACATTCACCTATTTTTACTTGAACAGCTTCAAGCTGAATATTACGACAACGTTGCTCACGGTTCTTTCCAGCAGCCTTGTTGCGTTTGGCTTCGGACGTCTGGAATTCCCATATAAAAAGCTGTGGTTTTCGCTGCTGCTGCTAACGATCATGCTGCCGGGACAAGTCACCTTGATCCCCCAATATTCGATGTTTCATTCCTTCAACTGGGTGAACACCTACTTGCCATTCATTGTGCCGAGCGCTATGGGCAACGCCTTCTTTATTTTCCTGCTGGTGCAATTTATTCGCGGGCTTCCAAGAGAGCTGGACGAGTCGGCCAAAATGGACGGCTGCAGCTGGTTCGGGATTTACTGGAGAATCATTATGCCTCTCACGAAGCCTGCTTTAGTCACGGTGATGATTTTCTCTTTCCTGTACGGGTGGGAGGACTACTTTGGCCCCTTAATTTACCTTAACTCTGTGGATAAGTATACGATTCCGCTTGCGCTTCGTATGTTCGTAGATACACAGTCGGCAACGGCTTGGGGTCAACTGTTGGCGATGTCCCTGTTATCGATATCTCCTCAAATTCTTGTCTTTTTTGTAGCTCAGCGGCATTTCGTTGAGGGGATTGCCACGACAGGTCTAAAGGGCTAAACTAAGAGAATTATAGGGCAAAAGCTGCGTGGAGGGTGAGTCCTGACAACGCGGCTTTTTGTCTCAAGGAGGAGCCCACTTCTGAAAAACCCTATTAAAAAATACCGTATCGACTACATCCTGTCGGGCAGCCTCACCGGTTTCTTTATTTTATTATTGGCCATTGTTTGCTGGGTAAGCTATTCCGTTTCGTCTAAAGAGCTGGCGGAAAATACATCCGTATACCAGCAGGAGCTGATGAGTGAGCTGAATAAGCAAATGATGCTGCAAATGCGTACTGTGGAACAGCTGTCATTGGTTATTTCACGCAATACCGAGCTGCAGCATTATTTGAATGTTCCGGTGAGCGACTTCTACACGAAGCAAAAAGAACAAACCGATTTGCAAAAAGTGATGAATGAGCTGATCAACAGCACCCCCAGCCTGCAGTCGATGGCGATTTATGTGAATCATCCTACATTTTCCGATCCCAAGGAATATGTCAGCTTCGTGAAGCATAGCGATCTGCTTGCCGAGCCTTGGTACTTGCAGGTTGAGAGATCTGATTTCACTTGGCTGGGCGAACGATCCATCGAGACGACCCAGGGTACACAGAATGTGGTTACATTCGCCCGAAAGATTTACTCCAGTACCTTGGAATACCAGGGAGTAGTGCTGCTTAATGTAAAAGCCAAGGTACTATATACCATGATGCTTGGTGAGAAGCAGACGGCTCATCGCTACTTGCTGGATTCCGGCGGCAGGCTGATTATGGGTACTTATAATTCGTTGTACACAGAGCTTAAGCTGCCTGAGATGTTGAATGTAGCTCAATCGGGAACCGGGTACATGCACAAGAAACGCAGTGAAAGCGGTGCGTATGAGGATTATTTAATTGTATGGGCCAAATCATTTAATGAAGGCTGGATTATGACGGAGGTCACTCCTTGGGAAGTCATAGCTGCCGGCAGCTTTAAGCTGGCTATGACGATTTTCTGGATTGGACTTGCATCGGTTTTGGTAGCGGTATTATTTACATTGTATCTCTCGCGCAGCTTTACAAAACCGATTCGTCAGCTTCTACAAGCGATGGGGAAATTTCCGATAGAGCTGAAGCAAGTGAATTTGCCTGATGATTATAACAATGAATTTGGCTCTATGTTTAATGGTTACCGCAGGCTGATGGAGAGGATAGAGGATTTATACCGCAGCCTGGACCATGAGCATCAGAGACAGCGTAAAGCGGAAATAAAGGCATTGCAGGCCATGATTAACCCGCATTTTCTGTACAACACGCTGGATCAGCTTAATTGGATGGCGATAGATGCAGGGCATGAACGGATGAGCCATGTGCTGGAGCTGATGGGCCGAATGTTCCGGATAGGGCTTTCGAACGGGGAGAGCCTGATCACCCTGGAGCAGGAGCTGGAGCATACGGAATGCTATTTGCAAATCCAGCAGCTGCGCTGGGGGGATGGTTTAATGTACAGCATTACGATAGCGGACGAAGCTTTGAAGAATTTGTATATCCCCAAGCTTACGCTTCAGCCGTTTGTAGAAAATGCAGTCGTTCACGGATTTCATCGCAGGGAGCATGGCTGTATTAGGATTAGTATTGAGCAGGATATCCAAGGACTTTATATCCAAATTGTGGATGACGGAGTTGGTTTGAAGCCGGATTGGAATCGCCAACCGCGCAGAGCAACCGGCGGTTACGGTATTAGGAATGTCCGGGAGCGGATCGAGGCGTATTTCGGTAGTCCGTATGGTATTACGATTGAACCTGCCAATGGAGGCAGCGGGACGCAGGTAACCCTGCGGATTCCAAGGCTGGAGCATGACGATAATGGAGGAAATGACCATGTGGAAAATAGCCGTCATTGATGATGATAGGGCCGTACTGCAAGGCATGCGTAAAATCATTCCATGGGAAGAGCTTGAGGCGGAGCATGCAGGTGAAGCGATGGATGGACAGCAAGGCTTGAAGCTCATAGGTTCGGTTAATCCCGATATTGTGATTACGGATATTTATATGCCTCTTATGAATGGCTTGGATATGGTGGAGGAGCTTCGTAAAATTGGCTACGATGGGAAAATCATTATTTTAAGCGGTTACGCTGATTTTGAATATGCCAGGCAGGCACTGCGTTTGAATGTGGATGACTATTTATCCAAGCCGATATCGGTGCAGACCATTAAGTCCGTTTTGGAAAAAGCGATAGCACAGCTGGAGGGAGCGACTGTTCATAAGCTGGAGCAGCATCAGTTAAAGCAGAAGCTGATGCAATATGAACCGTTTGTCGAGCAGGAATGGGTAAAAGCTGTAGTAACGGGCAATGTAAACCTGGTTAAACCTTTTTCTCCTTCTGTTCAAGGACTGCTTCCACATGGAGATGATGCTTCCGATTTCCTTGTGATTGCCGTAGAGATTTTACGGACCGTCCGAGTTTCCGAAGTATCGCCAAGTGATTTCAATTTGTTCCGATTTGCTGTCGGCAATATATTGCAGGAGGTTATTTCCGCTGATTGGAAAAATGCGAGGTTAATCGAGCTGCATAGTCAGCATATGGCTGTATTGCTGCATGCACCGCATGCTGAAAGGGATGAAGGAATGCTTCGAATACGCTCGCTATGCGATAGTATGATGAAGCATGTAGCGGATTACTTGAAGGTGCAGCTGGAAATCGGCATAGGCAGCTGGAAGGGGCGTTGGCAGGAGATTGCCGATTCGACAGAAGAAGCCTTCCAAGCTCTTGCAGCCAAGCGGCATGCGCCAGTCCCTGGCTTGCCCATGTATGAATGGACGAAAGAGCAGGAGCTTTCGGACAATCAGTCTGTATTATTGCAGCCTACGGAGTTACGTCCGGTCCAATTTTATCAACAGTTGGGGGAAGCAATCCGACATCTGCAAGAGCCCCAGATTGAGGAGGTTATCGAACGGTTCTTTCAGCAGCTGGAAGGAGCCGGAAGGATCACGGAGACGGATGTTCGCAATCTGGGCTTGGAAACCTGGGCAATCCTGACGTATTCGCTTCTTGATGCAGGAGTGCGTGTAGCAGAGCTGTTTGATACCGCCCGATTGAAGGAGGAGGTTCAACAGCTGACCGTACCTGATAAACTGAAGGCTTGGTTGTTGGATAAGGTGTCCGTTATTTGCAAGCTGTCAGGAAAAAGCGAGAAGCTGAAGCATAAGCAGGCGGTTGATTTCATGGTTCAGCATATTCATGAGCATTATGCAGAAGATCTTCACTTGAGCGAATTGGCGGAAAAGGTATATATATCGCGAAATTATTTAAGCACTATTTTTCGACAGGCTACGGGTGAGACCTTCAATAACTATGTGACTCGTGTCCGAATGGAGAAAGCAAAGAGCATGATTCTGGAGGGCCGTTGGATGATTTATGAGGTGGCAGAAAGGGTCGGCTACAAAAATGTGCCGTATTTTACAACCTTGTTTAAGAAGCATACAGGAACCAATCCGACAGAATTCGTAAAAAATTGAAATAAATTGTGCATCTCTATTCTACTCAATCGGTTCGCTGCTTGGTACGATAAGCTTATTAATAAGAACAGAACCGAAAGGGGAATTCGTATGAAATCTGCACGTAAGCTCTTAGCAGTCGGGTTATCTTCCATGTTGGCTGTCTCTTTGGCGGCATGCGGTGTCAAGGAGGAGGCTAAGCCAGCTCAGCCGACAGCTTCTCCTAACGCAACAAACACGGCAACAGACAAAAAGCCGGTGAAGCTGCGTATTATGTGGTGGGGGTCTCAGGCTCGCCATGATGCAACATTGAAAGCGCTTGATTTATACACCAAGAAAAACCCGAATGTCACCTTTGAACCGGAATACCAAGCTTTTGACGGATACCTGGACAAAATGTCAACCATGGCCGCAGCGCGTAATTTGCCGGATGTGATTCAGACGGATGCAGCGTGGATAAGCGATTGGGGAAGCACAAACCGGCTGATGGATCTGACCAATGCCATCAATACTAAGGATGTCGATCCAACTCTGCTTAATACCGGTAAATATAAGGACAAACTCGTAGCCATACCTCTCGGAAATAATGCCTTTGGATTGGTTTACAACAAAGCGACTGTAGAAAAGCTCGGCATTACTCCGCCTAAGTACGGTTGGACATGGGATGAATTTTTCAAATTCGGTATAGAAGCAAAGGCCAAGCTGGGTAAAGATAAGTACGTGTTTAAGGACTTAACCATTGATGGGCTTTATGACACCTATCAATTAGCTAAAGGCAAAGGCTGGCCTAAGGCAGAAGGCAAATTTAATTATGACAAAACCACATGGCTTGACTGGATGAACAAATTTGCCGAAATGCGGGCAGCGGGAATCGTACCGCCGGCGGATGTAAACGTTTCTGACAAAGGAGCGGACGCCAAGTTGGATTTAATGGTGCAGGATAAAATATTGCTTCGAAATTCACATGCTGCGGAATTCACGGGTTTTGATGCATTGAAGCCTGGACAATTGGCTTTGGTGACCATTCCGCAAGATAAGAAAGCGGGAGGCTGGTTGAAGGCTTCCATGTATTGGAGCGTCAGCCCGGACACGAAAAATGCGGAAGAAGCCAAGAAATTCATAGACTGGTTCATCAACGATACGGAAGCAGCCGATATTTTGGGAACCTCCCGCGGCGTTCCTGTTTCGAAGAAAATTGTTAGCGGCTTGGAATCCAAATTTACGCCAACCGACAAAGAGGGTATTGAGCTGATTAACAAAACCGCACCTGACGGACAAACCTTCTACCCGGGTCCAGGCTTAAAAGGTGGCTGGGACAAGTTTGAGAAGGAATATACGAACCTTGTACAGCAGATTATGTTTGGCAAGCTTACACCGGAAAAAGCTTGGGACGAAGTTGAAAAGCTCGGCAAAGAAATTAAGTAATAGCAGAAGCCATTTAGTCCTTAGGGGCTGGATGGTTTTTTGCAGCTTATAACCATGAGTTTCCCGTATGTTAATCCTTGTCCCACAAATGGAATGCGCTCTGCTATAATAAAAGGCAGAATACATAAATGAGGTGACAGAGGATGATTAAGTTAGCGGCATTCGATGTGGATGGAACTTTAAGGGACCGGGATTATTTGCCGGAATCCACACGAACAGCATTGCTTAGATTGAAGGAGCAAGGAATCGCATTGGCCTTATGCACAGGACGCAGTGAGTATGAGATGCAATCATTGTGGAAGGAGCTTGCTATTGATTGGGCCGTGACATGCAATGGCAGTCATATTGGCCACCAGGGTAAGACCGTTTATGGAAATGCATTTCCCAATGAAACGATAATCGGATGGCTTCAGGAGGCCAAACGATTGAATCATACCTTACTTTTATACGGCTCTGAGCTTATGTTCACCAATAAGGAGGACTCGGAGTACTTCCGTCAGGCACAGCAGGAGATTGGATTCATGGAGCCTGTGTTGCTGCAGGATAATGACGAGGTTCCTGATATATATCAGTGCATTATTTTTTGTGAGGAACAGGATGAAACAAGCTATCTCCAAGAATACAAAAACAGCTACTACATTCATCGGTGGCGTCCATGGGCAGTGGATATTAATCCCAATGGGATGAATAAAGCAGTGGGCCTTCAGAAGCTGCTAGACCATCTTGGCCTTGATCCGAGCGAAGTTGCCGCTTTTGGCGACGGGCTTAACGATTTGGAGCTAATCGAATCTGTAGGTACCGGCATTGCGATGGGGAATGCGTGCGAGGATCTGAAGGAGAAAGCAAGATTCGTTACCAAATCGTTGCATGAGGACGGTATTGCTTACGCAGTGGAGAAATGGATTCTGTAAGTATTTGGATATGCATAAAAAAGCTGCTATAAGCAGCCAAGAAGAATAAGGTCTAGTGAACCCAGAGCGTGTCTTCGGGTTTCTTTTTTTTCACAGCGGTGTGCTTTTTCACCAGCTTGGGCAAATGCTTGACGCTGCGGATCATCGATTCATTGCACAAGGGGCATTCAGGAGACGGGGAAGAAGTCAGTTCTTCCCGTACCCACGCCTTACAATCCTTGCTTCTGCATCTCCAGACGGGCACAGGGAACAGCTCAGGCTTTGAAGTATCTGTTTGCAAGGAACCTCACCTCCCGTAGTAACCTTCCCATTAAGATTACCCTTCATCCAGCTTACAATTAGTCTCGTTTAATTTTGCAAGCATTGTCTATGCTGAGCTGGGCGCCAATCTGCTGCAGCAGTGCAGCTGTGTCGAACAAGGCCCAATGCTCGGCAATTTTTCCATCAACCAGACGGTACTCACGGTAGACGGTTGCTTCAACAGAATTGCCGGTTGGAGCAGTGCCGCGGAATGTGCCGCTGTGCTCGCCGCGGAGAACCATTCGCACCATTACCTTATCCCCTTGGGCGATTATCTCCTGGATCATGGATTGTTGGCCGGAAAAGGCGCTGTTCAATATGCGGCCCATTTGCTCTAAACCTTCAACCGAATTGGGAGTATATGCATGATCCCGGTAGTCCTCTGTAAGAAATTCCTTGGTGCAGTTCAATTCCTGTTTGTTCCAAAAGCGTTCGATAAAAGAACGAACGGTTTCTACATTCATTTGCTCTTTTGCAGCTAACATGGATAATTCCTCCTGAATGATCACTCACAAGCTGGAGTGATTCGTAAATTTAGTCAACTTAATTGACTATATGTTTTATGGTATAATGGTTTGGGGAAATTGTCAACTTAATTGACTAAAATTTAAAGTTTATTTATACAGGAGGTAACTAACAATGGCAGAATCATCTTCAGGAAGCTATGAGCTTGCGATTCTTCTTGGACTTTCGTTTAGTGTTGTAATCGATGAGCTGCATCAACGGTTGGCAGGGATGGACTTTGATGATGTGAGGCCCGCCCACGGCTTTCTCTTTCAACGCATAGCGGCAAGAGGAGCTACAGGCAATGAAGTGGCCGAGCATCTAGGCATTTCTAAACAAGCTGCAAGCCAAATGATCGATTATTTGGAGCGAAAAGGATATGTTGCAAGGCAGCCGCTTCCGCAGGACGGGAGAGGCAAGCTCGTTGTTCTAAGTGAGCGCGGCTGGGCTTGTGTCCGGGCTACAGAAAGTATCTTTAGCGAAATGGAACAACGTTGGACAAGCCTCCTGGGAGTCGAGCGAGTGGACATGCTTCGGCTGGACTTGAGACGCCTCGTCATGTCCACAGGAGACGGTAAGACGCCTCCGCGGTTCCGACCGGTATGGTAAGCTTATTTCCATATATCTCCGGCTAGCACGGCCAGTTCGATTTTGTTCAAGCCCAGGCAATGCTCATGGGTCATCTCGAATGAAAAGGGCGGCTGAACTGAAGCAAGATAGCTTAAGCAGCGTCCTCTGTCATGTTCAAACCAATCGCCTGGTTCTGGAGGGTCTACGGCATAGTTATGCCAGGCATAGGCCAATTTCGGGCTGTACAATGGCGAAGCGCCGGATTTCAGTCTGCAGCCGTCAAGTCTTTCCTTAAGCAGGCCTCTTGGAACAGGCGCTGTTTGGCGAACAGAGGAGAACAGCTGCGGCCAGTAATCCGCTCTTGAGGCGGTATGAAGCCTGCTGTTGGCAAACCGCTTTGCTCCTTCATAAACAACAGGAACCCCGAATAAAATCGCATACAGCTTTTTTCCCGTCTCAATTCGTTCAAACAAATTTTTGAAATTTTCCAAGATAAGACCGGCCAAGTGCATTTTATTTCCATCTACATAAGGAAGCACGACTTGGTTGAGCTGAAGCAAGGACTGGGCATTGAAAAACAATGTGTTAAGGACCAGATCACGATACGTGGGATGCTGAATAATCCGATGTTCTATATAGTGCTGCTCATTTACGATCAGAGCTTGGGTCAGAAGCGCGGAATCCGATTGTACCCAGAACAATTCCCAGACTGGGCGCATAAAAGCTGAAACCTGTAGGTGGGGGAGCAAATAAAAGAGCGGTGAGGCTGCACGTCTGCTGGCGGAGTAGAGCAAGAGCTGAGGATAAGCATCATGAAAGATAAGGCCATTGGCACGCTCCAGCAAGGCAAACACATTCCCAATTTGGGCTTCGTTAAGCAAATAAGGAAGCATCTCGCCTCGGAGATCGGTCATATTCCAGCCGCCATTGCGTGATACCATATGCGCTAGAAAAGCCCAATGAAGCTCTGGATGAGACTTGAACATGTTCAAATAGGCTAATGTCCTTGTTACATTATTTCGGTTATGACGGGCGGTGTCTTCACGGATACGCTGAACCAAAGCTTGATCTGAGGCAGTTAGAGAAGTTACAGGAGCGCTTTTAACAGGGCCAATTGCGGGCTGGTGCATATTTTTAACAAGCGTCCGTAGAGCCGCGACATGCTCAGGCTGGATATGAATTCCTTGCATGGAGTTTAATTGACTGCTTTCATACAACAAGGTAGCTGTTTTACCCTTCACCCAATGAACAAGCTCCTGTGGAATTTCGGTTAGCTTTTGCAGCAAATCCATCCCATTCCAGCGAAATCCCCCATCACCCATTAATCGGATCAACCCCTTAACTTAAAGGATTAGGTTTTTATTTATTTGAAAAAAGGACTATCGAAATGACTGTCGTAATTAATTTATGTAGCTACAAGGAAACATTTTACTAATCCGAACGTATATATCTATGCGGAAGCAAACTCGTACTTATTCTTTTAATTTATGGAGGTAAGCAATGAATAACAGGAATAAACTAACATGGATATCTCTTTTTCTAGTTGTAATGCTGATTGTGCTTGCAGGCTGTCAGCCGGTTAACGGATTGGATCTGAACAAGGTCTTCCAAAACGGAGTCAACGTAAAATCAGTGCAAGGAACACAATCGTTCACGGTGGAGATCACGCCAAATTCATCTGTTACACCAACAGCGGACGAACAAAAGATGCTCGACTTGTTCAGCAAAGTTAATCTTACTTTAACTGATATCAAGCAGCAGGATCTTACCCATTATTCAGCAAAAGGCGTATTCGAATACAAGAAGGGACAAATTCCGTTCCAAGTATACATGAGTGATGATGGGTATGTTATCTTAATCGAAGGAGCTAAGAAGCCTATTGTTATACAAACAAACATGGCTGGCATGCAACAGTTTAAAGAAGGTTTGTCTCAGGAGCTGGAGCAGCAATTCAATGATTTACGTAAAAGAGCAACGGAATTCGCACCTTCTATAGTGTCTTATTTTATAGGCGTTGCGCCAAATCCCAAAACAATTACCGTTAATGACGGTAAAGCAACTATTCATAATGAAAATTTAAAGGGTAAAGACATCCATTTGGAAATTAAAGGCGGCGACTTGCTGGAGCTTGTAAAAGGGTTCTTAACGAATGTGCTCGCTGATGAAAAAGGATTGAAGGAGCTGCTTGGACAAATTTATGATCTTTACGCTCCACTTATGAAGCAAACGATTAAGGAAAGCAACCAAGAAGGCAACCCTTTTAACGACACTATAGCACCTTTCCTTAACAACCGGACACTTGCTATCGAATTTTCTTTTACAGCCATTCAAACTTATTTGAAACAAATGCTTGATAATTATGATCAATCCGTACAAGAATTAATGAGTTCCCCTGGCGGAGAAAATGTGAGCAAAATATTAAGTGACTCGCAGTACTTGAAGATGGATTTATTCGTTGACAGTGAGCAGACGGTGCGCAAATCCAATATGGAGCTGGGCTTCTCAATATCTGATAGCACAAGTACTGTCAAAGGGATCAAGATCAATACTACCAGTGAGGTCTGGGATATAAACAAGCCTGTAGCAGCTGACAAGATTGATACTTCCAAGGGACAATTAGAGCTTCCGACGCTGGGCAAGCCAGGCAGAATCATTTCTGTTGTGGACCCTAAGTCCAAACTGTACACTTTGCTTAAAGAGGACATTAATATTACGAAAAAAGAAATCAATATGCTTATGGAAAGCCATGATGATTATGCTGGAGATTCCTCCAAGCCATACAATAGCAATGGTACGATAATGGTTCCCGTTCGTTTTGTGGTCGAACAGCTGGATGCTGATGTGGCATGGGAACAAGCTACGCAAAAAGTAACGATCACCGACCTTGTGAGCGGTGTAGTAATCAATCTTAATGTCGGAAGCAAACAAGCAACCGTGAATGGAATGATCAAAATGCTCGAGAAGGAATCCGAGCTTACTAACGGTTCCACTTATGTGCCGATTCGTTTCATTGCCGAGAGCATGGGCGCCAAGGTCAATTGGAATCAGGAGCTGCAGATGGTAACTATCACACGTGATTAGTCTGCCCTGAAAAATGGAATTCATTACATGTGAATAGAAATATTTTGGAGACATCTTCATAAGAAAAAGCCTGATTCCGCCGGATCAGGCTTTTTTCTTATGAAGATGCGGTTGGAGGTTCTGAGAGGTTTACCCGAGCTATTCCTTTAACTTATCCCGGCTTTCTATGTCTGCAATACCGGGAGGACGTGGGCCGGGCAGCCGACCTGCACGAGATGCCGCTTCACGCAGCAGAAATTCGATATGTCCGTTGACACTGCGAAACTCATCATCAGCCCATCGTTCCAGCGCTTCATATAGCTTCGGGTCCAACCGCAGAGCAAAATTTTTCTTGGCAGCCATGGGGGCTCAGCTTAATATAGACTGCCTGTGTTAATAACAGGGCTGGCGGAACGATCAGAGACGATGGCAACCATCAAGTTGTTGATCATAGCGGCCTTGCGCTCCTCGTCGAGAACTACGATGCCGTCCTGCTCGATTTGGGCGATGGCCAGCTGAACCATTCCGACGGCGCCTTCAACAATTTTGGAACGCGCGGAGATAATGGCCGCAGCCTGTTGACGCTGAAGCATGGCACTGGCAATTTCAGTTGAATAAGCCAGGTGAGTTAATCTTGCTTCCATAACCTCAACACCGGCTACAGATAATCTCTCCTGCAGCTCGCGGCTCAGCTCAAGCGCAATTTCCTCGGAATTGCTGCGTAATGAATATCCTTCCCCTTCAAACACATCATATGGGTACTTGTTAGCAACATGACGAAGTGCCGTTTCGCTTTGAATTTCAACGAACTGTTCATACTTATCTACATCGAACATCGCTTTGGCCGAATCAACTACGCGGAATACAACAACTGCGGCAATTTCAATCGGATTGCCTTCTATGTCATTCACTTTTAATTTGACGCTGTTGAAGTTGCGAACCCTTAAGGAAACGGATTTGCGAATGGAGAAGGGAATGACCAGCCAAAGGCCGCTTTCTCTTATTGTACCGATATAGCTTCCAAAGAAATTAACAACTATAGCTTGATTCGGTTGTGCGACTGTAATTCCTGTTGCCAGGACTACTCCAATAATGAGAAGAAGAATGCCTAGGAATACCATCTCCTTGACAAGTAAGAAAGCAGAGAGAGCTATTACAACCAAGATTAACAACAAACCAAGGAAGCCGTTAAAGGACCAAGCTTTTTGTTCTTTCATACTGAACACTCCTTTTTGTATAGTATATCGTTTTGATATTTAAATGATATCACTTTTAGTAATAAATGTAAAATGGAATAAGATGTTAATTAATAAAACGTTCGTTGACAGGGGATAAACATCGTGCTATAAGTGGTTGTAAGCAGTGAGAGGGCAGTAAGTCGCCCAAATAAATTGATAAAAGGCGGTGCAATACAAATGGAGCAAGTTAATAACGAGCAAGTATTTGAACAGAAAATTGCTGGAAGCAAGCCTACAATTGCTGTTTTCAAAACAACATGGTGTAAAGATTGCCATTTCATAGATCCTTTTATGCCGGCTGTAGTGGAAGCATATAAAGATCGGTTGGACTTTATTCAGCTTGACCGGGATGAGGTGCCGGATCTATGCGAGAAGCTGAACATTCTGGGCATTCCGAGCTTTATTGCTTTTCGTGAAGGCGAGGAGCTAGTTCGATTCGTCAGCAAGCTGCGCAAAACCAGAGACGAAATTGAACAGTTTCTTGATCGCGCTTTGGAAGTTGCCGATGCATTGAAGAAGTAAGGCATTTCCAATAATACGGGTGAAAAAAGCTGATGCTTCGGGGATTGGTTAATTCCATGTCCCTCTGAAGTGAATCAGCTTTTTTTCTTTCAATGCTTTGTAACATTTCCGCATGGATTTGCTCTTGGATTATCGCTATAATGATACATGAACGATTCGACTTAATTAGCATAATATGTCGAATTCAGAAAAAAGTAGGTGAAACCAGTTCATGAGTCTTCAAAAATGGCTGAAACGGTTTTCGTTCGCCAGCATGTACGGCATGTTTTTAATTCTTGTAATGGGCGCGCTTGTCACTAAGACAGAATCAGGCCGCGGTTGCGGGGACGATTGGCCATTATGCAACGGTAAATTCGTTCCGGCCTATACAATCGAATCTATTATTGAATACAGCCACCGGTTTGTGGTCGGCGTCGTAGGAATCATCCTGTTGATCACGACGTTGTTGGTCTTTTTTTACAGTAGAAATAAAGAAGCCAAATGGTTTGTATCAGGCGCGATGCTTTTTACCGTATTGCAGGCTATTCTTGGGGCTATGGCAGTCGTATGGCCGCAATCGTCAGCTGTATTGGCGCTTCACTTCGGCTTCTCATTGATGGCATTTGCTTTTACACTGCTGCTCGCATTGGTCTTTACCCGATTCGGAAGCTCCTTATCCGGACCGCCTTCAACCCTATCCATCGGGGTTCGTTGGGGAATAGCTTTGACCTTGATTTACAGCTATGCGGTTGTTTACCTTGGAGCCTTTGTAAGACATACGCAAGCATCGGGAGGATGTATCGGTTGGCCGTTATGCAACGGACAAGTAATACCCGAGATGATAGGGGCAACCCGGATCGTATTTGCCCATCGCGTAGGTGCGATTATTTTGTTTCTGATTATTATGTGGCTGTTTTTAGCTATAAGGTCGCAGAATGCGAAGCAGGATAATGCGTACCAAGCAGCAAAATGGTCACTCATTCTGGTTGTGCTTCAAATATTTAGCGGCGCATTTGTAACTTTGTCCCTAGGATACGATTGGTACTTAATAGCTAGCCTTATTCATGCGGTTCTAATCGCTTGTTTGTTCGGTATTTTATGCTATTTATGTGTACTTGCCCTGCAAGCGGGAATGGGCAGCAGACAGGCTTACGGAGCGAGATAGCTGCGTAAGCCTTCTGTTCTAATTATGGGTTATAAGTGTCGAAGGTTGGCAGGAAAAAAGGTGCTTTTTGGTGCCCATTGGCATTTAATGGTCTCATGGATTCAGGTATCATCCCGATTCTGCGGGTGTATACTTAGTCGATAAGCATAAGCATTTATTAGCGGAAGGAAGTGAGCATATAAGATGCTTAGAAGCATGTTCGGACAACCACGCCGGAAAGATGAGGGATTGTTAGCGGCTGTCAATCAAGCGATAACCAGTTATTTGCATTTGCTGGAGTCGGTGCCAGCCGAGGAGCGCAACCTTCAGGAACGGCGTTATATTATATGGGGCCGAGGGTTTCTTCGTGCGCTGGACGAGCTGGAACAAAGCCAATTCGCGGCTGTAAGCTACGGTAGCAAGGTAACAAAGACATATATTGACGAAATGTCAGAGAACGAGCTTGACGACTATCATAAACATCTCTATTTTTATAAAAATGCAATCATTCGATTATTCGCTATACTGGATAAGCTGGGGCATTTCATGAACGAGCGATTCCGTCTAAAGACCGAGGAAATTAAAGGGCGCTATTCCTATTTCACAGTTCTTCGTAATATGCATACCAATCACTTGTACACTAAGCTCGAAGAGCAGCTGTATGACTTGAAGATAGCCTACAAAGTGCCTGTAGAGCGTCTTCGCAATGAACGGAACATGGAAATTCATACGATTAATGCAGACCTTCTTGACGACCTGCTGCAGGCTGCCGAATCGAAGCAATCATTAGATCAACGCAAGAGAACGGAAAACATACAAGAGCATCTCAAGGACCTTGAAATTGGCTGTAATATGACATTCATGGCCAGCGAGAAAGTATTTACGTATATCCGGACCTTATCCGAATCATCCGGTCAGTATTCACCTTCGAACTGAGTGCTTCCAGGGAGTCATTTCTGGTGGTAACGGTTCAGACGGGTTGAATCCATGGCGCGGTTCCTCTATACTTTAGAGTAGCAAAGCGATGCAACCTTTCAATGTGGAGAGTTCAGCAATTGCTTACGAAGTCAGCTTTCCATACGGAAAGTTCTTAGGAGGGGCGAGCGTGACCGAACAACCAAAAGTTGCACTCATAACAGGAAGCGCCAAGGGATTGGGCAAAATGACTGCGCTTCTGCTCGCCGAATCAGGTTGCGATATTATTCTTAATTACGTGCAGAGTGAAAAGGAAGCCAACCTGTTATGTGAGCGCATCCAAGCACAGGGACGCCGCTGCATGGCTATTCAGGGCGATGTGGCAAACCCGATGGAGATGAACCGGCTTGTGAAGTCGGCTGTTGCGGAATTCGGTGGCATCGATATTTTAATTAATAATGCAGGGCCGTTTGTCCGCGAACGAAAGCTGTTTAGCGAGTACTCGCAGGAAGATATTAATTATTTAATGCACGGCAACTTGTTAGGTGTAATGCAGTTGGACCATTTGGTACTGCCTATGATGCGTAATAAGAAGTGGGGGAGAATCGTCCATTTTGGCTTTGGACACGCAGCGGAAGCGCGAGGATGGCCGCATCGCGCAGTTTACGCAGCGGCAAAAGTCGGACTTGTCTCGTTTACCAAAACATTAGCGGTGGAAGAGGCACCTTACGGTATTACAGTTAATATGATCTGTCCTGGGGATATTCGTGGTTTGAACAAAGAGAAAATGATTGCCGAGGTAGAGCAGGAGCTCGATCCTGAATCTCCGCGCGGACGACCAGGGGCCGGTGAGGATATTGCCAGAGTTATCACTTTCCTCTGTGAGGAACGCTCTGATTTCATTACGGGCAATATCATGGATGTATCGGGTGGATTGGATCCAATCAGAGCGATTATCGGTTTATCCCAGCAGAAGTAAGCCAAACTGAAAAAAGACCCTCTAGCCATAAGCAGCGGCGCGAACGCCAGCAGCTTACGGACTAAGGGTCTTTAATTTGTTGAATATATCGCACGTACTCAACTTAAAAGGAATACGTGCTAATATTCCAGTTGTTGTGCCTTAAGAAAGACATCAATTAGAACACTTGTACAACCTCTTGAACACCTTCAACTTCTTCAAGCAATGCGCGTTCAATACCGGCCTTCAATGTGATCGTTGAGCTTGGGCAGCTGCCGCAGGCACCTACCAGCTTCAGTTTGATGATACCATCCTCCACATCAACAAGCTCTACGTCACCGCCATCGCGCTGCAAAAACGGGCGAAGCTTATCTAAAACCTCCAGTACCTCATCGTACATGGTGCTTTGTGTTTGTTCACTCATTTGCTTCAACTCCTTTCTATAACTTATTATATTACAATAAGCGCAAAAATAAAATGGTTTACAAGGCGGATGATTACTTATGAGACCTATCATAGAATTTTGTACGAATAATATGCATCATGGAACAGATAAATTAATGAAACAATTGGAAGCTAATCTCGATTATGATGTGATTGAATACGGCTGTCTTGGCAATTGCGGAGAATGTTATATGTTCCCTTATGCATTGGTTAATGGTGAAATCGTTGTGGCGGCCAATGTGGATGAACTGCAGCAAAGGATCGACCATAAATTAAAAGAGATCGAAGCTATGTTCGATCTCCTTGGAGAATAGATTTAACCGAAATGATGCTTGGACAGCCACAGAACACCGCTCTTTAAAGTCCGCGCAATTTTACCTGTCATAATCGTCCGTTTGCCCATCAACCCAAAGCCCGATTTTTTACCTAGCGAACCCAAAACCCCTTTGAGCTTGATTTTTCCTAGCCGAGGGGTTTCATTTTTCCAAATAGCCTTCATTACCTCTGCAATCTGCTTGCCTTGTCCTTCCGCAGCCTGGGCGCTTGGAGAGAAAGGAAGGGATGCGCAGTCTCCTACAACGAAAACATCCGGATGCTCGCTAATTTGATGGAATTTGTTTATTATTATCCGTCCCTGATTATCTTTGGGCAGCTGCAGCTGCTGTATGATCGGGCTCGGCTGAATTCCTGCCGTCCAAATCGTCACATCCGTGTGAATGATTTCCTGATCGTTATAGAGCAGCCCGCCTTCTATCCGAGAAAGGTTGATATGTGATCTGAGCTCAATATCATGCTCCATCATCCATTCGCGAACGTAAGATTGAAGCTTGGGAGGGAAAGCTGATAACACACTGGGGCCGCGGTCTATAATCCGTATATTCATATCGGGACGGCTTTCTCTAAGCTCCGCTGCCATCTCAACACCGCTTAAGCCGCCGCCAATAATCGAAACTTGCCCGTAAGGAATCGTATCATTGACCGTTTGAAAAGTTTTGCGTGTCGCGGACAAGGTTTGGATACTTTGCGAATATTGCTCGGCCCCGACGATTTGATGGTACTTGTCCACACACCCGAGCCCGATGACCAGCCAATCATATGAAAGAGGGTCGTCATTTTCAAACAGTACTAATTTGTTAACCGGATCAACCGCCGTCACTTCTCCATATTTAAGGATTAGGCGCGGGTCTACAGGGAATTGAACGCGAATTTCTTTATCTGCTACAGTGCCGGACGCTAAAGCGTAATATTCAGTTTTCAATCCCTGATAGGGCATGCGGTCGATAAGTACAAGTACGGTATCTGAGGGTAAATCTTTTTCTAATAGCTCGTTGGCTATTGTTAGTCCGCCGTAGCCGCCGCCTAATATAACTAATTTCTTCATGGTGATGAGCCCTTTCTATATGGGGACGGCAAGCATCCCTGAAAAAATATCAGCAGAACTGCCTTGAGATATATTCTGCTAATTTAGTTTAATATACTTTTATTTCATTATAAAATGTATCACGTTCAACCGGAATACGGCCGGCTCCCTTAACAAGCCATACGAGCTCATCGCGGGTCAAGCTATCCGGGGATAAGGCGCCAGCCGCATGACTGATTCTTTCCTTTACAATCGTACCGTGCACATCAGAAGCGCCAAAAGTTAAGGCTATTTGTGTTAGCTGTGTACCAAGGTTGATGAAATATGCCTTGATATGTTGAATATTATCAACCATGAGGCGGCTGATTGCGATTGTTTTCAGATCATCGAATGCGGCGACGCGGCGCTTGAGGCCCGCACTTACGCTTGCCGGTTGTACGGAGTTAGGAATGAACACCATGAAGCCGTTGGTCTCATCCTGCACTTCACGCAAGTAAATCATGTGCTGAATGCGTTCCTCCAGCGTCTCGATTGAACCATAAAGCATAGTCGCATGTGTCTTGAGACCAAGGCCATGAGCAACCCGCTGTACTTCCAGCCATTGGTCGGTTGTTGCTTTACCAACGCCCATTTTTTTCCTGTAGCGCTCGGACAGGATTTCCGCACCGCCGCCAGTCAACGTGCTTAAACCGGCGTCCATAAGAGTCTGCAGCACTTCTTTATAGCTTAACCCACTGAGGCGCGAATAAAACTCGATCTCAGCCGCCGTATGGGCCTTGATGGTAACATCTGGATAACGCTCCTTCAATGCGCGGATCGAATTTACATAATATTCAAATGGAACATTCGGATTATGTCCTTGTGCTATATGGAATTCGCGCATACCGGGGTGATAATGCTCATCAATAAATTCAAACATTTGCTCAGGCGAAAGCGTATAGGAGCCTTCTTCGCCTTCATCCTTGCGGAAATGACAGAATGCACAGTGAGCTTCACATACATTGGTAAAATAAAGGCTCATATTATCGATGAAATAAACTCGTTTACCGTTCATTCTAAGATTAACTTCGTTTGCCAGCTGTCCAATTGTAAGCAAGTCATCGGATTGATACAAAAATACGCCATCTTCCAGCGATAAACGTTGCCCATGCTTCACTTTCTCGGCAATTTCTGCCATCCTTTGATCCGGATTACTGATAACGATGCTCATAAACCCACCTCCAAAATGAATAACAAAGTCATGCTTTTACCATGAATGACCTTATGCTTGATATCGTCGAACCGGGAGGAGTGTACCATTATATTCATATATAAAGTCTCCTTATTAAAACAAATAAAATAAAACAATACTATCTATTATAGACCTCCTTATCGGACGGGGCAACTATGTAGTTCGACAAAATGGAGATTAACCCTTTGCAATCTTGAGACAGGCGTGGCAACTGGATAGAAGTCCTTGAGGACTGTGCTTATTAGGAGTATACTTATATAAGAGAGGCAATATGTAAGAAAAAGAAAGCTTCTAGCTGGGTAGGTAATTCAGCTTTCACAAGTTGAACCTGCGCTCCATTATTGCGCTCTAGTGATATATTGAGCTTTATCATGCCACTCCACTACCGTAAGGAGGTTGTATTTTTATGATTACTATTAGTGAAACAGCAAGCGATAAAATTAAAGAAATGTTGGCGAGCGAGGAAACACCGGATTTATTCCTTCGTTTGGGTGTTAAATCGGGAGGCTGCAGCGGTTTCTCATATGGTATGGGCTTTGATGACCAAGAGAATTCTGATGATAAAGCTTTTGAATTAAACGGGCTAAAAGTAGTTGTCGATCAAGAAAGCTCCAAATATTTGTACGGTATCGAGATCGATTTTAAAGAATCCGGCATGGGCGGGGGCTTCACCATCAACAATCCTAACGCAGTTGCTTCTTGCGGCTGTGGTTCATCCTTCAAAGTGAAGGACGAAGAGGGCACGCCTGAGAAATGCGACGATAAAGTCGAGGCTTAATACAGGTTGTACACAACCCTAGAAATGCTATTTCTGGGTTGCGGATTAAAACCTTCCAAGCTTGTGTGTGAATGCTTATACACATGATTTGGGAGGTTTTTTTATGTAGAAAAAGAAGTATAAAAATATTATGTAAAATTTAGTTGATTATCTTGTATTTAGGAGGGGATTTGTTATAATCATTTTGTCAAATACAGGAAGAGGAGTTGTCTTATGGGCGCAAAGTTAATCAAAATTGCTTCGATTTACTTTGTTGTAGGTGTGTTTTTTGGAATGTTCATGTCCATCACACACCAGTTTCAATTTGCTTCTGTGCATGCCCATCTCAATTTGGTCGGCTGGGTCTCACTAGCATTAGCTGGGTTTGTGTACCATGTATTTCCTAAGGCGGCCTGTTCTATGTTGGGGAAAATTCACTTCTGGTTGCATAATATCGGCTTGCCGATTATGATGATCGGACTTGTGTTCCTGGTCAGTGGAGTTCAGGCAGTGGAGCCAGTAGTTGCAGTTGGAGGGTCTTTGACCGCTATTGCTGTAGTGCTATTCACCATTAACGTATTGAAAAATGTCGGCGAAGCCAAAGAACAAAACGTTACTCAGAACAAGACAACTTCTCTGTAAACCCATACATATATAGAAGAACGTAAGCCTTTAGGGCTTGCGTTTTTTTTGATAATATCAGACTTTATAAGTTTTCAGCGGAGCTGAAGAAGTCTGATATTGCAAGAAAAGCTACAACTTAGACACGAATGGATCTTCTTCGAAAGGGCTTCGATCAGAAGCTTTTCTTATTACCTTTAAGGCATAAATGCAGCATCATCGAAAGGGCTTAGATCAGAAGCTCTTCAAAGGAATGAAGAATGAGCGAGCAAACTGACTTACCTGGATTAGTAGAGTTGCACTAAAACTTGAGCTATTTACAACGTGATCAAAGGTGATTTATATGTAGCTAGCGGCGAAGCTGCGCTGCAACGATCCATGGAGGGTTTGGTAAGGAACTGAGAGTTCCGTTATTCCACCAGCCAATCTTAATCTAAGGCTATAGCGGAAGACGGAATTCCGTTATGTTGGGCGAATAGGAACATTATGCACCAAAACAGAGGAATAAGGGAACTAGCGGTTCCGTTATTCTTCTGTTTTTTGGGTTTTCCAGGTGATAAAGGAACAAGCACTTCCGTTATTGCCCTTCAATTATGTGGATGCGGTACTGGTGGGTTGTTTAGAGGGACACAAATGTATCTTCCTCAAAAGGGCTTAGATCGGAAGCTTTTCATATTGAAAAAATTATTTTTAGCCTACCACTCTCTTTAATTGGGTTGTGCATAACCTTGTCCACATTATCCACTGCGCAACAGTGGAGGGTTTCACGCTTATTAACATAATACACACAGGTTATGCACAAAATGATGTGGATAACAGAACGCTTGTTCTAAATATATATACATGTTAATATAATTTTACCTTAAAGAAGTTAGGTGATCTTAAATGAGACTAATGAGTAACGAAATTTTAATTGATTCATACTTTAAGGCGTTGAATTTGAAGCTGGAAGCCGAGTTTATCGAATTGCTGCTCGAAGAAATCAGACGTCGTAAGCTGAATTTGGAATATTACCGTAACAACGAAGCGCAGGTCAGCTGACCTGCCTTCTTTTTGTTTTCTCAGATGTAAAGCCATAGAAAACAATAAAAGGGTTTCCGCCGATGGTAGTTTACATGACGGAACCCTTTTATTTATGTTGAACTGCTGTACGTACAAATTACATTTTCATATTGCTGCTGTGACCTGGGGACAATTTAGCCGTAGGATCGATGTATACTTTGGCATTGTTGATTGCCGTCGGCGCTTCTCCAAAGCCTACAGCAATTAGCTTAAGCTTCCCTGGATATGTAGTGATATCGCCAGCGGCAAAAATTCCTGGAATGCTTGTTTCCATACGCGAATCTACAATAATTGAACCATTGTCAATTTCGAAGCCCCACTCTGCAATAGGTCCAAGCGATGAAATGAATCCGAAATTAACGATAACCGCGTCGACATCAAGATCATAGGATTCTCCGGATTTGATGTCAGCTAATGTAGCTTTAGTGATGAATTCGTCTCCGTGCAAGGCTGTGATTTCTTTTGGGGTTTGTACATCTACTTTGGAATTCATCAGGTTTTCTACACTATGCTCATGAGCACGGAACTTATCTCTGCGGTGAATCAGAGTAACTTTCTCTGCAATCGGTTCAAGCATTAAAGCCCAATCAACCGCTGAATCGCCGCCGCCGCTGATCAGCACCTTCTGTCCCTTGAAACGATTCAGGTCGCTAACAAAATAATGCAGATTCTTTTTCTCGAACTTGGCTGCCTCAGGAAGCTCCAGACGTCTAGGCTCGAATGCACCTACTCCACCTGTAATAATAACGGCCTTGGATTGATGAACTCCTTTATCCGTTACTACTTCAAATAAGCGCTCGTCCTTTTTAATAACTTGAAGCACTTTTTCCTCCAAGCGGATGTCGATAGGGAAATGCTTCATCTGCTTATCGAGGTTGTTAACCAGTTCTTGAGCAGTAACCTTCGGAAAGCCGGCAACATCGTAAATGTACTTCTCCGGATACAATGCAGCCAGCTGTCCGCCTAATTGTGGCATACTTTCAATAATTTTCACGGATGCTTGACGCATACCACCGTAAAAAGCGGCAAACATACCTGCAGGGCCTCCGCCCACAATAATAATGTCTACAATTTCATTTTGCATTTTTCTTAACACACCTCCGAGACTTAATAACAATCGAATTATATTATAAACATATAAATTTGGAAAGAAAATAATAACGATTTTCATTTACATGTTAGTATTGATTACATAATCATGAGTTTTATTAACTATTATGGGAATATTCAGCAATCGGAAGTATTCCTGTATATATACGGGCTAGTCTCGGTTTTTTCTGTGATTTTTAACCAAAATAATACTTGCTATTTGTCATGTTACATTATATTATGTCTTGAGGAACTGGTTAAAACTGATGGCTTAACTCGCATTTTAACGCTTATATTTTCAATTCATACTGTTTAAACTAGTATTGAAAAATATTTCTCGGCGTAGTATGTGTAAAATTTCACAATCGAATTATGGCCATTAAATACAGAATATAACGGGATGGAAGGGATTAAACCATGAGTCGAATACCAAGAATAGTCATTTTGGGAGCAGGATACGGTGGCATTGTAACGGCTATTCGTTTGCAAAAGGAATTGAATTACAACGAGGCAGATGTAACTCTTGTTAACAAACATGATTATCACTACATCACTACACATCTGCATATGCCTGCAGCAGGCACAGACAATCCGGAGAATGCACGCGTTAACATCCTTAAGCTCATTGATGAATTCAAAATCGACTTTGTGAAATCGACAGTAGTACAAATTCGTCCACAAGAGAAAAAGGTTATTTTGGAAGAAGGCACATTGTCTTATGATTATTTGGTCGTAGGACTTGGCGGAGAGCCAGAAACCTTTGGTATTCCGGGATTGAAGGAGAACGCGCTTAGCATCCGCAGCATTAATAGCGTACGCTTTATTCGCGAGCATATAGAATATCAATTTGCAAGATTTAAGCGCGAGCCTAACCGTTTGGACTATTTGACTTTTGTGGTCGGCGGAGCAGGCTTTACAGGAATCGAATTTGTGGGCGAGCTGGCTGATCGTATTCCTCAATTATGTAAAGAATTCGATGTGGATCCTTCCCTTGTTAAAATATACAATGTTGAAGCAGCGCCAACTGCTTTGCCGGGCTTTGATCCGGAATTGGTAGAGTATGCAATGAACGTTTTGAAGAATAAAGGAGTTACCTTTAAAATAGCAACAGCTATTAAAGAATGTACACCGGATGGCGTTTCATTGGCTACGGGTGAAGAAATTAAGTCTGCTACAGTAGTGTGGACCGGCGGCGTTCGCGGTAATCATATGCTGGATGAAGCAGGGTTCGAAACGATGCGCGGCCGGATCAAGGTTGACGAGCAGCTTCGCGCACCTGGCCATGATAACATTTACATCCTGGGCGATTGCTCGATCGTGATGAATCCTGAAGGCCGTCCTTACCCGCCTACTGCACAAATCTCCATGCAGCAAGCTGATGTCTGTGCGCACAACCTGGTTGCTTCCATACGTGGTGAGCAATTGAAGGATTTTGTATTCACAAGCAAAGGAACCGTAGCATCCCTTGGACGCGGTGAAGCTATCGGTATTGTCGGTTCACGTAAAATCAAAGGCGGCCTCGCGGCTGTAATGAAAAAAGTCATTGACGTTCGCTATCTGTACATCATTGGCGGCATTCCGTTAGTTCTTAAGAAAGGCCGTTTCTAGTAATGCGGCACTGCAGCGTACAGGTACGCGGATTATTGACGCGGGATGAGTTGGATCGTTACAATGCCCTTATAGACGTAGGTCACTTCCTAGAGTCTCAAACCCGCTATGATCTGGTTTATACGGTGCAAAAAGAAATAGACATTCTTATTCTCCCGGCAATTGAACGGCTTAAGGAGAAGTCGCGGCAGCGTGATAGGGACACAGAAGCCTATCTGGCGGCTAAGAATGACAAGAGCGAAGCAAGCCGCGATGACCGGTTTGACGACGATGACGATGAAGACGATATATAAGAATTAAGTAAATATAACCTGAGATTTCACCGGTATTCCGGTTAAATCTCAGGTTTTTTGCTTAAAAATTAGATTTTCAGCGGAATGGAACCATTCTGACGATCGCAACAAAATCTACCGCATTGTAGACGGCTTTTAGCAAAAACGCACTTTACCGGAATATATTGACACATGTTTTGATTGAGTGTACTATTGTGGTAGTACACTAGTTTTCTATTTTTAGGGGGCATAGCAGTTGAAGGTTTGGTGGAGCTTGTTCAAGAAGGAGTTGGCCTTCGGTACGAGGTGGTCAGGGCCTATATGGATTTATTTATGCATTGTATTAATTTTGGGCGGCCTATCCGTCTTTTTATCCTATCGCTTTCAATCCGGCTTTTTTAGTAATTTCTGGCTGTTTATTATGTATCTGCATTTCTTTGCTCCGGCCGCGTATATGCTGATAAGCTTGCGCAAGGAACGTAAGCTGGATCCCTTTTGGCTGCAATTGCCTTTGCCAGGCTGGAAACTGCTAGCGGCGAAGTATGCGGCTGCGTTTGTAGAATTCGTCTCCGGTTTATTGGTTTCAACCGCTTTTTTCTTATGGGTTCAAGCTGTTGAAAAAACGGGAGTGGAGTGGATAAGCGGGGAAGAGAATCGAATTGAAATTAATGTTGAAGCTCAGAAAATATTGGTCGTAATTAATGGATCCAATCTTTCTCTTGTTGTGGAATTTATATCTATTGCCTTTGCGATGGCGATATCGCTTGTACTGCTGTATCTTACTGCTGCTGCATTAAGAAACCGATTTGGGCGTTGGAACTGGCCGCTAGCCGTACTATTGTTTATAGCGGTATCCACCTTGGAGTTTTTCTTTGAGCAAACTGCAATATACCGTTATTTGTTCTTCTGGGGCGATCCGGCTGTGGACGGGGCAGGAAGCTTATTTAAATCCAGTGGAGAACAGCTGTGGATATGGTTGAATATGGCAGTGTTCTTGTACTTATCGGCATGGCTGTTGGATCGCAAAGTGGAGGTGTAGGCTATGGTTGAACAATTTTCGAACACACAACCGATTTATTTACAACTGGTGCAGCGTATATGCCGACAAATTGTTCGACGGGAGGTACAGCCTGGTGAAAAACTACCCTCTGTACGTGATCTGGCGGTCATATATGGAGTGAATCCAAATACCGTACAACGAGTGAATATGGAGTTAGAGCGGATGAAAATAGTTGAAAGTCGAAGGGGACAAGGTATTTACGTGACAGAAGACAGCTCAAGGCTTGCTTTAATGAGAGAGCAGCTAAAGGAAGAGCAAATTACTCGTTTCGCAGACGAGATGCGGGAATTAGGCTATTCCGAAGAGGAAATTATTGCTGGGGTAAAAGCATTCTTGGAAAGCAAAAGCAAGTAGACTGACTAAGTGCAGGAGGAGATTAGATGGGCATTGTAGCAATCAAGTCGGAGCCTATTATCATTTTCGATCAAGTGGAGAAAAGGTTTTTCGGTAAATTAGCTATAGATAAGGTGAGCTTTACGATTCCCAGAGGCGAAATAATCGGGATTATAGGCAGAAATGGCAGCGGTAAATCCACTGTTCTGAAATTAATGGCCGGGCTGCAAAGACCGAGTGCGGGGCGTGTGCTGTTGAATGGCCGGGCTCCGGAGCGGCTGAGCTCAAGAGAGGTTGCCTTTTTGCCGGAGGCTGATGTGTATTATCCGTTTCATACGGTGAAAAAAGCACTGCAATTTTACGATGAGATATTTGAAGATTTTGATAGGGCTAAAGCGTTGGAGGTGGTTGAAGCCTTTCGATTGGACGTAGATCAGAAAGCCTCTCAATTATCAAAAGGACAGCGAGCCCGCTTGAAATTAGCACTAGCACTAGCTCGACAGGTGCCTTTAATAGTAATGGATGAGCCGTTATCGGGTCTCGACCCTTTGGTAAGAGAGGATATTATCCGCAGCGTTATAGCATTAATCGATCCACAGAAACAGACGTTGGTGATGACTACTCATGAAGTAGATGAAATTGAATCCTTATTGGATAGAGTGATGCTGATTAATGATGGAAAACTAATTGGCTATGAAGAGGTCAGTCGAATTCATGGTGAATATAACTTTGGATTAGTTGAATGGATGAAAAAAAAGATATAAAGGAACTTTTAGCTATAATTTTTTTCTGAAAAATACAGCTCATTTCAATGGGGGGAAGCATCAATGGGACGTAAGGGATGGGCCTGGTTAATTGTAGGCGTATTATTTGTAAGTTTGGTCGTAATTCTTATTACAAAGTCTGACTCGCTAGTGGGTGGGAATGTAATGGGAGGCAAACAAAAGTGGAATGAAGAAACAGTTCAAGGTAAAGGCAATGATAAAGTAGTCCAGCTATTTGTAGAGGGTGCTATAACTGAAAAAAGCGGGAGCTTCTCAAGCGGTTTAAGTGCAGGCAGCTACATTACCCAGCTGGATCAGGCACGCAAGGATAAGGATGTAAAAGCTGTTGTGATCCGGGTAAACAGCCCGGGCGGAGAGGTAGTGGCTTCAGACGACATCCATTCCAAAATTGTGGAGCTGAAGGAAAGCGGAAAGCCGGTTATTGTGAGTATGGGCTCGATGGCTGCTTCAGGTGGCTATTATATTTCGGCTCCGGCTGATTATATATTTGCCAATCCTGCAACCTTAACTGGCAGCTTGGGCGTTATTTTCTCCATAGCCAATTATGAGAAAGCAGCCGAGTGGCTTGGGTACAAGGAAAATACGATCACAAGCGGTGCGTATAAAGATATTGCGAGTCCGCTTCGGGAGATGAAGCCGGAGGAGAGAGAAATATTTCAAAAGCTGGTAGATGAGAGCTATCAGCAGTTCGTTACAGTTATTGAAAAAGGGCGCAAGATGCCGCGGGATACCGTATTGAAGCTTGCAGACGGACGTATCTACTCAGGTCAACAAGCCAAAGCTTTGGGTCTGATTGACGCATTCGGGACTATGGAGACGGCTACTGCCTATGCATCGGAAAAAACAGGAATTGCCAATCTGAAGGTGGTTCGGTATGTGAAGGAGCCTTCTTTGTCGGATTTGTTCGGCGGTGCAATGATTCAATCGGCATCTCCTGCAGCGCAGGTGCTGCAAGAAGTACTACCCGAAGTATCCATAGGTCCTCGACTTATGTATCTTTTCAAATATTAATTACTTAAAGGGAGCGAAGAATGATGGAGAGCGAAACTAGATCAGAATCCGTATATTCGGGAGGGAAAACGTCTTATTCAGAAACGATAGGCACTGAAAGAATTTACGCAGGGTTCTGGATTCGATGCGGGGCTACTCTGTTGGATGGAGTTTGTTTACAAACCGTATTCATTATGGTTCATTTATTACTAGGCTACAATCTACTTGAGCCGCCGTTTGCCGTTTCTTTAATCGAGTCTTTACTCTCAGGCGTTTATTATATAGTAATGACTGTGATCTGGGGACAAACCTTAGGCAAGATGGCTACTGGCATTAAAGTCATTCGTAATGATGGAACTCCGAATACTTGGGGAATCATTATTTTAAGAGAAATTATCGGTAAATTTGTTTCCGGTCTTATTCTATTTGTCGGCTATATGATGGCAGGCTGGGATGGTAAAAAACGTGCACTTCATGATAGGATGTTTGCAACTCGCGTAGTGAAGGTAAATAAATAATTCCATACTATATCCAAAAAGAGCCTAAGCCGCCAAGTAGTAAGATGGCGGTAAGGCTCTTTTTGGATATAGTATGAACTCAGCGGTGCTGATAATTAAAGCTTTAACATAGCTGCCATTTTGTCTTTGTTCAACAGGTTTCCGACATAGAACTCGCCGAACTCGCCGAAGCGGGCGCTAGTTTCATCGAAGCGCATTTCATGAACGATTTTTTTGAATTGCAACGCATCGTCTGCGAACAAGGTAACGCCCCATTCCCAATCGTCCAGACCGATAGAGCCTGCAATAATTTGTTTGATCTTGCCTGCGTAGTTACGTCCGATCATACCATGGTTGCGCATAAATCCACGGCGCTCATCTGCCGACAGCATATACCAGTTATCGTTGCCTTCGCGGCGCTTGTTCATTGGATAGAAGCAAACATGCTTAGCCTTAGGCAATGTAGGTTTTAGACGAGCAAGAATATCGGGATCCTGCATCGGGTCTGTACCTGGCTTAGCCATATAGCTGCCAAGCTCTACAATAGAAACGTAGGAGTAGGTTGGAATGGTTACTTGAGCGAACAACGTTTTGTTGAACGCTGTTTCCAGCTCGTTAAGCTCCTCCAATGTTTCACGCAGATGCATGAACATGAAGTCGGCTTTTTGTCCGACGATACTGTAGAATGCAGTGCTTCCTTGCTTTTGATCCTCTACATCTTGATACTGTGCAAGCAAGCTGTACAGCTCGTCCTCTGCGCGGTTTCTTTCCTGTTGGGTAAGACTCTTCCATGCCGTCCAGTCGATGGCGCGGAAATCGTTCAGTGCATACCAGCCTTCTAATGTTTGGATTGCTTCGCTCATAAGGTCCACTCCTTTTATATGATGGAATAATTTGAAATTTTAACTTGTTTAATTGTAACGAAATCGCGATCAAAGGGCAAATCAGGGAGGCGTTATCTAATAACAAATCGAGTCAATTGGAGCTGGGATGTTCATCAAGCGTTCACTTTACCCCGGACCAAATTTTATATAGAATAAACATACATGTAAGTATTGATAAAAAGGAGTTGGCGGTTTTGCTGCAATTAGTAATTGTTACCGTGCTGCTGTTCGTATTGTTTTTTGGGCTCGGTTTTATATTAAACATGCTGATGAAAACAACCTGGTTTCCCATCTATGGTTATATTGCTCTCGTGATCTTCCTGGTCGTTTATTGGGGCTGGGGAACAGACTCTCTTACTACGAATTTGACGGAGTATGGTATTGCGGATTATGTACCTGCGGTTGGGGGCTTGATTGGAGCAGCATTGAGCGGATCGACCATTAAGGCTTTGCGGACAAAAGGATACAGGATGTTTTAGAAAAAAGGGCGTGAGAAATAAAAATGAATGGACAGCTCCGCAAGGATGTTATGCCCGGCAGAAAGGTTCAGATCGTGCAAAAGCAGGATCAAAGATCGGGCAAGCTGACGGCCGGCACTGTAAAGGATATATTAACGAATTCACCGAATCATCCGCATGGGATCAAGGTGCGCTTGACGGACGGGACGGTTGGCCGGGTCAAAGAAATTATCGTGGATTAGGACACTATAAAAGTTTATGTGACGGTGTAAAATTGTTTGTACACCACAATATGGAGCCTAGTCAGGCAACAGAAAAGTAGGGTATTCTCGGGATTATTGAAGTGATGTTGCGGCTCAATCCGCCAGCTTAACTTGGTTGCGTGTGTTGGTTAACTGGAATTTCTGGAGCTAATTCGCCACTCGCTTCATCGAAAAGGTATTTAACTGGAAAAGCTCCAGCTAAAACAAGCATTAATCGGTCAAAATACGTTAAACGGCGGTAAGTAACGGGAGGTTTTCCAGTTATTTGTGGATATGAGCCGACATTCCTTAAATTAGCAGGAAGTTTTCCAGTTACAAAGCGGGAGGCCATAACTTTCGCTTGCAAGGGAATGGCTACCAAGGAATTCGAACTTTTAGAATGCAAGGTATATGAGTTTGCAACTATAGGACCGTCAGGATGAGTTGATCCCTGGCGGTTTTTTGTAAAAATTTCTGGTTTGTTTTCATCACCCGAATTGTCGGTTTATGTGGTAAAATGGAGTTTAAGATGTTGGATCAAAGATGGGATTTGAGCTTATGCGGATAACGAATATGCTGCATTTTTCTGAATATCACCGTTTTTATGTGGCGCGTGATTTTTCATTAAGCAGTTTGGATATGAAAGTGCTGTCGACCATTTATCAGCCGATGATAGGAGCTTATGCTGTAAGCTTGTACCACACTTTGTTTTTGCAGCTGCCCACGGATAAAGTAGGGTATTCCTCTATGGAGCAGCAGCGCAAGCTGTTTCTATCACTGGAGCTTGAGACCGGGGAGCGTGGACGTAAATTTTTTATTGAACAGACATCGAAGCTCGAAGCGATAGGGCTATTGCGGACGACTCGTAGGTTTTCTGCCGAATCGGATGACTACGTGTATCAATACACGCTTTTTGCGCCATTATCACCTAATGAATTTTTTAAAAATCAACATTTAACACTGCTGCTAAGAGATAAGGTTGGCAAATATATGGTCTTTTCGCTGCGGGATGAGCTCGTTTTGCAGGAGCTGGACGAGCTTAAGGATGCGAATTCGGAGAATTTATCAGTACCCTTCTATGAGCTGTTTCATCTTAACTCACAGGTTATTGATCTTGATCTGGAGCAGGCATTTTTCGAATCAGCCGCCTCTAAGCCTGACGAGGCCAAACCGGAGCTGGCTAACAAAGGTTTTCAATACTCAGATATTATTATGCATTTTCCCAGACAATCGAATAATCGGGCTTTTGTAGAGCGGTTGAAATACGAAACGGAGCAGATGGCGCAAATTAACTTTGTCGTAAAAAAATACGGCTTGTACTTGACGGACCTATGCAGATTGTTGGACGAAGATGGAGTGTTCGAGCCTGACGGCAGCCTGAGTCTGGAGCTGCTGCAGCACAAGGCTAACGAGACCTTTCGCCAAGATAAGAAGCGCGGAGAGGAACGAAGCCGTTATTTATCCAAAGTGGAGCAATCGCGCGAGCAGGCGGGACAAGGGGCTTCAGCTTCAGAGGAAAAGACAGTGGAGATGGAGTTTTATCTGGAAGTGCCGGATATTTTCCAAGGGGAATGCAATCAGCATCAATATAATTATATATTGCGCAATGAGCCTTACACATTTGTATTGGAGAAGATTTTTTCCAAAGGAACGGTGCCTGACGGGTTGTTGGATACGTTAGCTAAGGTAGATTTGAATTATCGATTGAACGAGGAAGTAATTAATGTTCTTATTCATTTTATTTATGTTAATAAACGATCCTGGGCCAAAAATTCAATTGAAGCCAGCGTGACGGATATGCTCGGTAAGCAGGTCAGCACGTTTGAACAGGCCGTTCAATATATACGGGAGTACGCGAAGTTTAAGGAGCGGCAGTCCGGTAGAGGGGCAGCAGCAAGCGGTGGCGGTACTAACCGAGGCAGCACCAGGGGAAGCAGCAGGCAGCCGCAGAAGCCTGCGCTGCCGATTGTGGGCGATAACGCGCCTGCGAAGCAGCTCAGTGTTACAGAGCGGGAGGAGCTTCGCCGCAAAGCAAGACAGCTCGATAGCCGGAAGTAACCTAAGGAGAGAGGAGGCCGTGCTGTGGAATCATTGGGAGACATTTTACGAGGGATGCCAGGGCGGCAGCTGCTGAAGAAGGCTGAGGACAAGCTGCAGGAAGTAGCGGCAGATCCTTTGATTGTGAAGCTTCGAGCCAAATACCCTCAGTTAGACCATGACGCTCTGAAATTGAATTTAAACAAGCTGCATCAATATACAGTTGAGTACCGCAATTGCTCGAATTGTCCGGGACTGGATCGCTGTCCGAACGACATGGAAGGCCATTACACCTTGATTACGGTAGAAACCGAGCAGCAGCAGGCAAGGGTGTACGATCAGAAGGTAGCCTGTAAAAAGTTTCTTGCCCAACAATCGCAGCAGGCGATTCGCGGACGCATCCGCAGCTTTTATGTGGATGAGCGTGCTTTGTCCGAGGGCTACTCCTCTTTGGAGATACTGGAAAAAGACGAGGACCGAGAGGCAGCTGCGGGCCAAGTGCTGAACTATATCTTGAAAACCCAGAAAGAGGGAATACAGCATCAGGGCCTATACTTGGCTGGAACCTTCGGCACCGGAAAAACCTTCCTTATGTGCTACATGCTGCATGAACTGGCGAAGGATGGCTACACAGGGGCGATTGTGTACATGCCGGATTTTGCCGAGGATCTGAAGTCGATGTTCAACGATCCGCTTAAGCTAAAGGAAACGATCGATGCGTTGAAGGAAACGGATTTGCTCGTATTTGACGATATTGGAGCGGAGAACCTCAATCCTTGGCTGCGCGATCATGTCATGGGTGCTATTCTGAATTACCGGATGAACCGCAAGCCTACCTTTTTTACTTCGAACCATGATTTGGGAGCTCTGGAGAAGCATTTCAGCTTTACTAGCAAGGATGGCGATGAGGAGTACAAGGGAAGGCGTATTATGGACCGGATTCGTCCTTTTGTTGATGTAATTCTGGTCAATGGTTTTAATAAACGCGGCGGATAAATTGAAAGCCCGGCTCTGGCATTTGTGATGCGGAGCGGGCTTTTTTCTATTTAAAGGAGCTTTTATTATTAGTTATTCGAAAATGTCTTCATGGGCGAGGGTGATACTTTCAAGTAGTTGTGATGCTTTGGATGTTATGTAGGTTCCACCATCCCCACGCAATTAGCAGGAAAATGTCAGGCTGTCGAGAAAGTCTCGGCAGTCTTTTTTTTCTTTAATATAATTCACTAATTCACCGCGTTAATTTGATATAATATAGTAAATAAGTTGGAAAGTGGTGA
>NZ_JBHTGY010000085.1:0-38162 GCF_042676305.1 Paenibacillus sp. GCM10027630
TCACCACTTTCCAAATTATTTACTATATTATATCAAATTAACGCGGTGAATTGGTGAATTATATTAAAGAAAAAAAAGACTGCCGAGACTTTCTCGACAGCCTGATAATTTCCATCTATTTCCTTCCGTAGCGACCCCGACAAATCAAAGACGCTTCCATTTCCGCTTACATGTTGGTTTTGGAGGCGTCTTTGTACATAGTTTGGGACTGATTCATTCACTGATACTCTTCTGGGACAGCCTCTTTGAATTTCATAGTTCTATTTCCTTTAGTCCCAAGCTTAGACCTTAAACCTGTAGCCCGCTCCCCACACCGTTTCGATATATTGGGGATTGGAGGGATCGGCCTCTACCTTTTCCCTTACTTTGCGGATATGAACCGTAACGGTGGCAATGTCCCCCATTGATTCCATACCCCATAGCTGTTCAAACAAGTGGTCCTTGCTAAATACACGGTTAGGATTGACCGCCAAGAAAGCAAGAAGATCAAATTCTTTAGTAGTAAATACGACCTCCTTGTCATTAACATATACGCGCCGCGAGGTTTTATCGATCATCAATCCGCGAATACGGATTTCTTCGTTCGCACTCTCCCGCTTCCCCATTAATCTTTCGTAGCGGTTCAAGTGGGCCTTAACTCTGGCCACCAGTTCACCCGGACTGAACGGCTTAATAATATAATCATCGGCACCGAGACCTAATCCGCGGATTTTATCGATGTCCTCCTTCTTAGCCGATACCATCAGTATCGGTGTATCTTGCTCGCTGCGAATTTTCCGGCAAATTTCAAAGCCGTCCACTTTGGGAAGCATAACATCCAGCAGAATCAGATCATAGCTTTCTTGCAGCGCTCTCTGTAAGCCGGTATCGCCGCGGTTTTCAATATCCACCCGAAAGCCTTCGATTTCCAAGTAATCACGTTCTAGCTCGGCTATACTCAATTCATCCTCAATAATCAAAATTCGCTTCAACGTTTTTCCTGCCCCCTTTCCATACTCATTGTTTCTACCGCAGGTAAAGTAATCGAAATACGAGTACCTTCCCCCTCCACACTTTCCGCTAAAATAGCTCCTCCATGCTCCATAATAATTTGTTTGGCAATAGCAAGCCCTAGACCGCTTCCCCCTGTCAGGGAATTACGGGATAGATCCGCCCGGTAAAATCGGTCAAACACATAGGGCAGTGCATCCTGAGGTATTCCCTGTCCGTTATCTTCTATTTCAATGATAATTTGCTTCTCTCGTCCGATCAGTCCAACGCGGATTGCTTTATACTCTTTATCAGCGTATTTCACCGCATTTTCCCATATATTAGTAAGTACCCGCTTCAGCTTTTCCCGATCTGCACTTACCTTTACCCCACGGTTTGCAGCTCCAAGATCAAGCGAAAACGAGAAGCCCTTTTTTTCCATGTCAAATTGCGCTTCTTCCATCAAATCTTCGAGATAAGGAACCAATTCCACCGTTTCAAAATGAAAGGAAAGCTTTTTTAAATCCAGTTTGGAAAATAAAAATAATTCATCAATCATTCGATCCATATCTACAGTCTTCGCATATATGGTTTGTAAATATTTTTCCAGCTTATCCGGTCCTGCCACACCATCCAAAATACCTTCAACATACCCTTTTATCGAAGTAACCGGTGTTTTCAAGTCATGGGAGATGTTGGATAACAGCTCTTTGCGGTTTTCCTCATACTGCAGCTGCAGTTCCACCGATTCCTTCAGCCTATGCCTCATTTGCTCAAAAGCGATACTCAGCTCCCCGATTTCATCGCGTGTATGCACTCCAACCTCTGAATCCAGATTCCCTTCACGTATTTGCTCAGCAGCCTGCTTCAATTTCCTGAGCGGTCTGATTATGCTTCTCGATACCAAATAAGTCAAGACCCCGTTGGTCAGCAATAAAATGAAAAAAAGTGAGCCAATCAGCAGGAAGGAATACTTATGCACGTACTTTTCCACGAAATTTACATCTGTAATGACAAATGCACTGCCCTTGTTGCCATCCGCAAATATAAAATCATGCTGGCGGTACCAATACCAGTTGTCACTTGTTTTTTTCATGTCCTGACTGTCTCCTCCCTTGTTGATGTAAGCAGGCAGTGACTGCAGGATGGAAGAACCGTTCAGACGCTCGGAAACATACGGCAGCTCAGAGCCCTTGCGAATGACCAGCCCCATTTTCACCACTTCCAAAAGATTTTCCAGCTCGCCTGCAACATTCGGATCAAGCAGAGATTCCGGATCTTGGGCAGCTCTGGTTTGTATATCTGCGAACACAGCAGCCTGCTTCTCTATTACATCTTTAATAAAATTACCGTGCCGGAATTCTCCATGATAGACAGATTTCATATCTCCAATAAAAGCCACACCAATAATAAGCGCGGCCAGTATAAATAGCACTAACGGCACAACAAGCATAGCCATGTACGACAGCAGCAGTCTAACCTTGATCGACATATCATTTCCCCTATATAGGCTCTCCGGCCTTCTATATTTCTCTTCTATCGAACATAGCAAATGCCGCCGTAAAACACAAGATGCAAGAAGCGGCTAGATAAGTCGTCGCATTGATGATCTTACTCGCTGGTACCGCTCCATTCAACCATAACTGATGCCAATCCGTATAATAGGTTGGTGAATAAGCCGCATACTGCGGATAAAAGACACCTAACAGCTTTAATGCAGCATATACAAAAACACACACCATCATCGCCCCGCTTGCGCTCCGAAAAAGCTGAGTTAACAGCACAGCTAATACTACAAGAGTGAACATGGGCACAAACGCTACACCATAGGCCTCCAACGCTTGCAGAAGACCGGTCCCCCAACCGCTTTGTGAGTTAAGAAGCAGCCCCGCAAGCAAGGATACGGCACAGCCGACGACAAGACTAACAAGGGAATAGAGCCCGAGCGCAGCTACCTTGGAAGAAAATACGACGAATCTGCTTATGGGCCGCAGCAATGTAAGCTTCAGCGTACGGTCTTGAATTTCTCCTGCAAATAAATCAGCCGCCGCCATAAACGTGAACAAAGGAATAACGAAGCCGGTATAAATATTTAACATGAGAACGGGAAAATCACCCGAAGATACAGCCGCTATCCCAATGCCAGCTTGAAGCTGAGATAGCAGCACAGCTGAAGCTACCGGAAGCAGAACGAGCAAAAGCAACGAGAACAGCAGCTTTTTGCGGGCAGCAAGCTTGCTCCATTCATTTCGTGTCCCTGCAATAAAGCTATGCATACGCCCTTCTCCCCCTTTCCTCTTGAATAGAATTAATAAACAGCTGTTCAAGCGAGCCTTGAGCCTGAACGTTCACCAAATCGGACAACAACCCTTCTTGAATCAATCTCCCTTCATATACAATGCCGATACGTGTACATAGAAGTTCCATCTCTTGAATCATATGACTGGATAGAAAGAATGTCATTCCTTGCTCGCTGGCTAATAGAGCCATCATTTTGCGCATTTCGACCATGCCCTCGATATCCAGGCCGTTCGTCGGTTCATCGAGAATTAGCAGCTCAGGTCTCGACAATAATGCCGCGGCTATCCCAAGCCGTTGCTTCATACCAAGTGAATAACCCGCTACTTTCTCATGCTTATATTTAGCTAATCCGACAAGCTCCAAAACTTCGTCAATTCTGGACTTCCCGAGCTCCGGATAAAGCCTTGACGCCAGCTGCAGGTTTTTGTAACCGCTCATATATTCAAAAGCTTCAGCCGTTTCAATAAGCACTCCCGTCTTTTGCATAGCCTGAGTGTAATGTGTCGTGATGTCATATCCGAATAATCGGGCACTTCCTTGATCCGCTCGGCAGAGGCCAGTAATTATTTTCATGACAGTCGTTTTTCCCGCCCCATTCGGACCGAAAAAGCCATACACCTCTCCGCGTTCGACTTGTAAAGTAATCTGCTCTACCCCGCGCTTATTGCTATATTTTTTAGTAAGTCCGTTTAATTCCACAATAGGCTCCTGCATCTGCCCGCTCCTTCCGAATCATTATTATAGGGATGAAGCAGACGCATCCTTGCGAATGCGCCTGCCGCTTTAACCATTAGTGGTTAAATTTGGACTTATCCCATTGCTTCGCATCGACTGTTTGAACTTGCTTGCCTGTTAGGTCAATGGAATCCGGAGTAGTGGTGTTCAACCCTGTGATGCCAAGGTCGGCGTTAACGATAACTGTATGTGCTGCGCCGGACTCATCTTTACCTGAGATTGTCAACGCGGCTTTTTGTTTCGTAATTGTATTGTTTCCATCCACAGATGCTTGAATATCTACATTAGTAATCGCAACATCCTGTGTCAGCTTAGGCATAGCTTGCTTCAAGCCGCTCAGATCAGCGCCGAACAATTCCTTCTTGCTTGAAGCATCAGACTCATGAGCATTTAGGCTATCGTGAGATGCTTTCTTCACAAGAAATGAGCCTACGGCATTCACTGCGGTTGGAAGCTGACTGCCTGAAAGCGAAATATGAATCTCTTTACCTCCATTAGCAGCGGCTGTTTCCGTTACATACTGCTTAAGATTTCCTACCAACGCGTCAATTAAATTTTCGGCTTCCTTATTAAATTTATCTCCCTGAAGCTCATCCGTTTTCTCTTTTTTATTTTCGCGTCCATGCTGATTGTCTTTAGCATCAAAAACGTTATATACATCGCTTGCACTAGTTTTAATAACCTTTTTGCCGTCAGCCGTTGTATACACATTAACTGATTGATCCGTGCCGCCGCCTTGTACATTTACATTTGCACTGACAGCTTTTGCCGTTTTATCTTTCTTAACGGTTGCGTTCACGTTTAATACTTGTTTACCGTTATCCTGAACGGATACAGCTACCGTATCTGTCATACTTTTGGCTGTCACCGTGTTTTTGATTGCTGCTTTGTAGGTCTCGTAGCCCGAGTTTTCAGCAATTCCTGCATAAGCAGATGTAATCAGAAGAAAAGTGCCTACTGTAACACCTGTTCCAATTAAAGCTAACTTCTTTCGATTCATGAGTCATTCCTCCATTTAATAGATTTAGTAGAAAGCAGTTCACTCTCACAAAACCCATTGTAGCCAACGAATCGAAACTGCCAGTAAATTAACTATTAAACCTGTATTAATAGTTATTAATTTTTTATAAACTAAGCAAAAAGGAAAAGCTCTATTGAATCCTACGTTTGTGCGTGAGGCGGTTTGATAGCCATGAACTCCCCTACAGTTCCATGTGCGATTAGCTTTACTATACTTTTAGCGAATGACCCTAAACAACACGCCGGTACGCATCCACAGAAGTGATGGGCAATGCGGAAGTAATTGTTCCTTTATCACCTGAAAAGTCCAAAAATCAGAGTGATACGGGAACAGCCAGTTCCGTTATTGCTCTGTTTAGTGCATAAATGCTCCAATTCGGCCAACATAACGGAATTCCCACTTCCGCTATCACCCAGATTGGCGGCGGCGGACGGAATAACGGAACTCTCAGTTCCGTACAAAATCCTCCAGTGCTCATCGCCGCTATCCCTATGAAAATCCCCCTTGATCTTTGGGGTGCATTAAAGGGCACCTTACTTTAGTACTGTAATGCACTTAAATTTTCTTATATGTTAAGAGGAGCACTTACAAAGATTATAGAAAAAAGCTCAATCAAACATGCCGCTGCATGCTCAATCAAGCTTTGGGTACCCTTGTTTTTTATAAATTAAAGTAAGACCTGCGGCTAACCAAGATCAAATTCCACAAGATCGCGTGCCATCGTAATTTTCCCGCTATAAATCTCGTTCATGCCTTCTATGTAAGCTGCTTCCGCTTCCTCCGTTTCCTGCGGTGCAGGAATATGATGTGTCAGCACAAGATGCTTCACGTCCGCTGCTCTCGCAATCTCAGCCGCTTCCAGCGTTGTTGTATGATATTTTGCCGGATTCGATAGACCTACCGTTTGTTCGGGAAATTTCTCTATCAACGCATCCAGCCACGGCTTATTGTACGATTCATGTATGAGCAGATCTATGCCTTGGCTGTATTTAACCATATTATCCACCGGGATCGTATCGCCTGAGATAACGACAGCTTTACCGTTATATTCAAATTTAAAAGCAATTGCAGGCTTAACCGGTCTATGGTCCACCTCAAAAGCAGTAATTTTTATTCCATCACAGTCATACACGACACCTTCATTGCTCTCAAAATATTCGATATTAGCCCCGACATCCGTCGACTTGTTGTAATTCACTCTCAGATTGACGTCAAAATCAAATGATTCGCGCATCTTCCCGATTATTTCCTTCGTAGTTGTTGGGCCATATACGCTCATCGGGACTTTACGCCCTTCAAAAACGCGCTCTGCGTTAACATGTGTCCGCCAGCTGCTAATAAACACATCGAAAAATCCGGAATTATGATCGCTGTGATGATGTGTAAACAACACATCGGAAATACGCTGCGGCATGACGCCAGCTTGTATCATCCGGTCAACCACACCTGCGCCGCAATCGACTAGAAAGGTTTTATTACCTGCCAGTACGATTGCACCAGATTTAGATCTTCCAACAAAGCTTCGCGGCGTACCTGTGCCTAACAGGATAACCTTTAAGTTTTCGTGATAATCAGGAACGAGCTTTTCCTGGGCTTGTATAAACATCCTCATATCCTCCTCGGGTCTAATGGTCAGTAAACTTGCAGCGTTAACATATTCCCTTAGCTGCTTTGGATACTATTTCATTATTTCAGTTTAAAGACGACAATGCCACTCTGTCAAATCAGAAATATATATAAAACAATCTCACTCAAAACCTGTCGATGATTGTTTGTTTTAGCGCCTTGGCAGCTGCCGTTTCCACCTTGTCTTTCCAGCTTATAATTCCATGGGTCACATAGATATTATTCTTCATCATCACCCTATCAAGCCGACCTGACTGAAGCTCCGATTGGACAGCAATTTTCGGTACTAGAGCAATCCCTTGCCCGCTCATGACTGTCTGCTTGATCATTTCCAGACTTGCATATTCCAGACTCTTGTACGGGTGAACGCCCCACTCCTGCATCATTGCTTCGTGTGCAATGGATTGATAAATGCAGCGGCTGCCAAAGCCAATGACTTTTCTATCTGCTGGTAGTCCGGCATCTCGCACTCGCATGGACAATGCCGGTGCTGCAATGAATATCAGCTCCTCCTCTACAAGCGGATGAAAATCGATATCATCCCTTTCCGGATTCTTCGGAACAATCCCTATATGAATTCGTCGTTCTAATAAAGCCTCCAATGTATCCTTATAAAAGCCTGTCGTCAGCTCCAGCTGAACCTGAGGAAACTGCTCGAAGAAAAGCTCAAATACCGACGGCATGTAGGAAACGCAAAATGACTCCAAAACCTGCAGCTTCACAGTGCCTTTGGCTACTGTATGAGCCTGCAATGCCTCGTTCATCGCTTCTCCTAATTGTAGAAATTGATTCGCATAATGGGAGAGCTCCACTCCGGCTTCCGTTGGCTCTACTCCTCTTGGAAGTCGATTAAACAGCTTTCGTCCGCATACCCGCTCCAGCAGTTGAATATGTGTCGTAAGGGTTGATTGCACATAGCCCAGCTGCTCCGCCGCTTTACTAATACTCTTGTGCTCATATACAGCAGCAAATGATTTAAACCATTTCCCTTCGATCTGATCGAACATTGTACACCTCTCCGGTATTGCAATTTGCAATGTCAAGTATCATATATATCCATAAGTTAAATAGTTAAAGCTATGTTATCATATGGAGCAATGATAAGAAAAGAGGTGTTTATACACTATGAACAGCTACTCACATCCATTAAAAGCACTTCTTCCGAGCCTTGGCGGCTTCACAGCCATTCTACTCTGCAGCGGATTAGGTAGCTTCATGGATTTCAGCTTGATTATGGCTCCGTTTGGGGCAACCTGCGTGCTGATTTTTGCACTGCCGGAAAGTCCTTTATCCCAACCGCGTAATATAATTGGCGGGCATTTACTCAGTACTTTAGTAGGCCTTATTTGTTTGACTTTGTTTGGAACACACACCTGGAGTATCGCGCTCGCCGTAGGGCTTGCTATCGGCTTCATGCAATGGACTCGAACCCTTCATCCTCCTGCCGGAGCGGACCCATTAGTCGTTATGCTGTCTGCCGCCGCTTGGAAATTCCTGATCACACCTGTACTGATGGGTGCCGTGCTAATTGTGGCGATTGCCTACTTCTATCATAAAATCGCCCGAACCTCGAGCTATCCCAGACAATGGTGGTAAGAACCGATACTCTTTTCCCTAAACTATTTCCATCGTTTCAGTAATAATATCGATTTACCCGCATATACTTAATCTCGCGTCCAACTAAATAGGGCAACCCTGATGACAGAGAAGGAACGGTGATTACATATGTGGGAAAGTATATTAAAAAAAGAACAATGGGAAATAGAAGTGAATCCGGATCACAAATCCATTCGATTCCATATTTCCAAAAATCATGGTCAAGAGAATGAGGATGGTCAAATTTCACTGCAATTGGATCAAGCCGATTTATTTGAGCTGATGCACTCTTTATTGTCAATCAATCGCTCCTTTAATAACGAAACGATGTACTACGATGATCAAGAAATTATGGACCCGGCTTGAAGCAAGTACTTGGCCACTCCGTCTTCCCTATTGGATTCAATTACAAGGTCTGCCGCCTCTATTAGCTTTTGCTGAGCGTTGCCGACAGCGACCTTGGTACCAGCCGCTTCGAGTAATCCGAGATCATTCAAATTATCTCCGAAGGCAATAACTTCTTCTGGCTCACAACCTACACTTTTAGCCCAGAGATATAATCCATCTTTTTTATTAGCGTTCGGGTGGCTTATTTCCAGAAAATAATGATCCGCTATATAAGCATCCGGCATGAAATGAATGTGCACCCTGCCTGCATATTTGCAACTGACTGCTTCCAACCAGGGAAGAAGCTCCTCACGATGACCAATATACGTTAGAATCAGCGTATGTGTAGTATCCGGACAGTTAAGCTTGGGCAATTCACGGAACCTTTTATCGCCTGGACGGCTAGCCGCAAACTGTTGATACCCGCTATGCATCAACGGTTCATGAAATACACGTTCATTATCATACTCATCCAGCGCAAACAATAGCGGGCAATGCCCGAAGGAGCGTCCCAATTCCAGCAGCTCATTCGTCAAATCACTATCCAAAAAGGCCCCTCCAAGCTGCTTTTTTAACACCGGGTCGTACAACACCGCTCCATTATACAATACCAATGGATGCTTCCAGGGAATCGATCCTGCCACTGCCTGAGAGCTTGTGTAGCTTCTGGCCGTAGCATAGCTCAATACATGCCCTTCTTTTAATAATTGCGTTATAACATCCTTAGTGAATATAGACACAGTTGCATCTGGAAGCAGCAGTGTTCCATCCAAATCAGTTAGTGCATACATCTTTCTCATCTGATTGCAAAACTCCTTTCACATAAACCGCTATATGTAAAAATTCCTTTCGTTCAAAAAAGATAGACAAAACCAACGCCTCACGAGACGTTGGTTTGTTTGCCATTTCAATTAAAATTACTGTAATTTGGAATATAAAGCCGCATATTGCTGTGCAGATTTACGCCAGCTGAAATCCTTCTTCTTAATGTTGGCCCATATGGTTTTCCAAGCTTCCGGGTCATTATACAGCTTTACTGCCCGTTCAACTGTATATAGCATGTCGTGTGCGTTGTAGTGAGTAAAGCTGAAGCCTGTTCCTTCCCCTGTCGATTCATTAAAGGAAGTCACCGTATCTTTAAGTCCTCCCGTTTCACGCACAATCGGTATGGACCGGTAGCGCATTGCAATTAGTTGTCCGATACCGCAAGGTTCGAATTCCGAAGGCATTAAGAAAAGATCAGAGCTGGCATAAATTTGCCGCGCCAATGGTTCATTGAAAGTAATATTAGCGGAGAGCTTGTCCGGATATCTGTCGGCGGCCCAGCGGAATAATTGCTCATACCGATGATCACCAGTTCCGAGAATGACCCATTGCGCTTCTAGCGACAATAAGTTTTCAATGACTCGGTCTACCAAGGATAGCCCTTTCTGATCAACCAGACGCGTCACCAATGCAATTAAAGGGATATCCTTGTTCACGGGTAGACCAAGACGTTCCTGCAGCTTCAGCTTGTTTTGCTGCTTCTTTACAACGGAATCTCGGTAATTGACCTCCAAGCGCGGATCGGTCATTGGGTCGAACTCTTCATAATCGATACCGTTTACGATACCGTACAGCCGATGCTGTTGGCTGCGAAGAAGGCCATCCAGGTATTCCCCGAAATAAGGAGTTTGTATCTCCTGCGCATAAGTCGGACTCACGGTTGTGATAATATCGGAATACAGAAGCCCGCCTTTCATGAAGCTCGCCCCTCCGAATAGCTCCAGCGCATAACCTCCCAAATGCTCATCGCCTAACGCAAAATAATCTTTGAATTGTTCCTTGCCAAAGACCCCTTGATATTTCAAATTATGCACGGTCATAACGGTTTTAATATTCTCGTATTGCTTCTGCCAGCTGAAATGCGCTCGATAAAGCACAGGAATCATTCCCGCCTGCCAGTCATGACAATGAATGACATCCGGTATAAATTCAATATGAGGAAGAGCGTCCAGCACTGCACGGCAAAAGAAAGCAAAACGTTCTGCATCATCACCGTAACCATAGCAGCCTCTTCTGCGGTAATACGTTTCATTATCGACAAAATAAAAAGTGATGCCTTCATGAACAAGCTTTAAAATACCGCAGTACAGCTGTCTCCAGCCCATCTGCAGCGTAAAGGTGGCGACGGTTTCCATCTGCTGCGTAAATTGTGCCGGTATGTCCTCATACTTGGGGAGTATAACTCTTACATCCAGTCCTTGCTTGACCAGTTCCTTCGGTAAAGATCCGATAACATCTGCCAAGCCTCCTGTTTTCGCAAAAGGTACTGCTTCCGATGCGGCAAATAACACTTTCATGGCTTCCTACCACTCCTTTTATATTTATGCTTGCTTGGGTAATTTTTTTGAATGTGCTCCTATTTGCCGATAGGCGAAACGATTGGAAGATGACTTCGAGGCGAGTTTTTTCCGGACTTATTACCCTAAAATAAATTCAATAAAAGTCCGGAAAACGTGTTTGAAGCTACGAAGTCACTTCCTATCGTGCAGCCGCTACAGGCAAATAATGCTCTTCAAATCTATTTCCCAATCAAGCTGGTTCCCTTAGATAACCTTGGTTTTGGAAGCAATAAATGGCGCTTGCTTGTCGCCTGTGAGTACTCGGCCTCTGCTAATGAATACATCCTTATCCAGTATGGCGTTCTCTATGATAACATTTTCTTCGATCTCGCAGTTTTGAAGGATGATACTGTTCTTCACATAAGCACCCTTGCGAATTTTAACGCCGCGGAACAAAATACTGTTTTCCACCTTGCCCTCGATTATGCAGCCATTAGCGATCAAAGCATTGCGGGCGCTGGAGTTTTCCACATATTTAGCCGGAGGCTCGTCTTTAACTTTGGTGAAAATAAGATTTTTTTGAAAAAACAACTCGCGCCATACTTTAGGATTTAACAGCTGCATGCTGTGTTTATAATAGCTTTGAATCGTATTTACGATGCCTGCATGTCCTTCATGAAGATAACCATATACGCTCAGCTTATCAATATTTTTCATAATTCCGTCACGCACGAGATGATCGTATCCTTGCGCTAAGCAGGACTCCACCATGTCTAGCAGAAGCTCCTTGCTCATGACATACATTTCCATTGAAATGTTATCCGTCCGCAGGCGCCCCGACTGGTCTTCCATTACAGTAACTTGACCGCTGTCTTTAACGGCCAAACGGCGGTATTTGGCAAACTCTTCATCGTCTGCATGCTTGTACACAACCGTGATGTCGGCATTTTTCTCCAAGTGATAATCCAGCACAGCATTGAAATCGATATTGCATACGATATGACTGCGGGAAATGACCACATACTCCTCACGAGCCCGATAAAAGTAATCACGATGACTGTAAAATTGGAATAAATCTCCTCGTGACATTCCCGTTGTTTCCTGCAGGATTGCTGGCAATATAAACATCCCGCCGCGCTTACGATCCAAATCCCATTCCTTGCCTGAGCCAAGATGATCCATGAGCGAACGGTACTTATGTTGAGTGAAGACGGCAACATTCTCAAATCCGGAGTTAACCATATTGGAAAGCGTAAAATCAATTAACCGGTATCTTGCGCCGAACGGTACAGATGCTACACAACGTGAATAGGTAAGTTCTTCCAAATCATCAGGTTCATTTACCAGATTTATAACGCCCATCATACGCTTCATTTGATCTCACCCTTTCAAGTTGGCCGAGGTTGCCGGACTGATATGCTCATTACCACCAATTAAAATAATATTTTGCTGCCCAGGCTCGCCGATTACGCTGCCGTCATCAACCACAGTACCTTCGCCGATAATGGATTTATATATTTTTACGTTATTCCCGATTCTTACATTCGGCATAATAACGGAATCTTTGATCAAGCTTCCTTCTCCAACCTCTACACCGTAGAACAACACGGAATGGTCCACTTCGCCCAATACACTGCAGCCCTCGTTAACAAGGGAACGGCGGATTTGTGCGGTCGGAGCTATGTATTGTCCAGGTTGGCATGGATTAACCGAATAGATGCGCCATTCTCTATCGTTGAGATTGAAATCAGGCTCGTTTTCCAGCAAATCCATATTGGCTTCCCACAGGCTTTCAATCGTGCCGACATCTTTCCAATAGCCTTGAAACGGGTAGGCCATCATCTTCTTATTTTCACTGAGCATTAACGGAATGATATCTTTACCGAAATCTTTGCTTGACTCCGGATTATCTTCATCTTTTGTTAAATATTCCTTAAGTACCTTCCAATTGAAAATGTAGATACCCATGGAAGCCAAATTGCTTTTGGGTTCCTTCGGTTTCTCCGCGAACTCCGTAATTCTTTCCTCATCATCCGTACTCATAATTCCAAAGCGGCTCGCTTCCTCCCATTTGACCCCAATTACAGCAATCGTCGCATCTGCGCCTCTGCTCTTGTGGAAGTCTAGCATGAGATCATAATCCATCTTATAGATATGGTCACCGGAAATTACAAGCACGTACTCTGGATCATACTGCTCTATGAAGGAAACGTTACGGAAAATCGCATTAGCCGTACCGCTGTACCAGTCTCCGCCTTTTTGTTCCATATAGGGTGGAAGTACAGTAACACCGCCATTCTTGCGATCGAGATCCCAAGGCGCTCCTATGCCAATATACGTATTTAACACCAGCGGCTGGTATTGAGTTAGTACTCCTACGGTATCGATACCGGAATTCGTGCAATTACTGAGGGTAAAATCAATAATCCGGTATTTTCCGCCAAAATGTACAGCCGGCTTCGCCAGCTTATTCGTCAAAACTCCCAATCGCCTGCCTTCTCCTCCTGCAAGCAGCATAGCCACACATTCCTTTTTGCGCATCGGCACTAACCCCTTCCTATTCTTTTAGTGTGTATAAGATGTTGGATCTTGACAGGCTTTAACACAATGGTTGCAAGCGGAGGAATCGTTAGCTGCAAACTATACGGTTGATAATGCCAAGAAACGGTTTGTGTCTTCAATTTTCCATTATTGAACTGATTAGAGCCGCCATATTGAGGCATATCGCTGTTAAAGCACTCTATATATTCACCGTCAAATGGGACGCCTATCCGATACTGACTGTGTGTGACAGGGGTAAAATTACATAATATTATCAAAAAATCTTCAGGATCCTTGGACTTTCTCATAAATGTAACAATACTCTGATTGTTATCGTGGGGATCGATCCATGAAAAGCCTTCAGACTGATGATCCAGCTCCCATAGCGATTTCTCTTGTAAATAGAAGTGATTTAAATCCCGGACATACTGATGCATCGTTCGGTGGCTATCATACTCCAGCATCTCCCAATCGAGATCCTCCAGATCCTTCCATTCATCAAACTGGCCGAACTCACTGCCCATGAACAGCAGCTTCTTACCCGGATGGGCCATCATATAACCGTATAGAGCACGTAAATTTGCGAACTTCTGCCAATAATCCCCCGGCATTTTGTTGAGCAGCGATTTCTTGCCATGCACAACTTCATCGTGAGATAGGGGCAGTACATAATTTTCGGAGAAGGTGTACATGAATGAAAATGTCAATAAATTGTGGCTGCCGCGCCTGAAATACGGATCCAGCTCCATATACTTCAGCATATCGTTCATCCAGCCCATATTCCATTTGTAGTTAAAGCCAAGCCCACCTGCGTACACCGGTGAAGTAACCATTGGCCAATCCGTTGAATCCTCCGCCATCATCAAAGCATGAGGATAATGGGCAAACACCGTATGGTTCAGCTTCTTAATGAAGGCTATCGCCTCAGGGTTCTCGTCCCCTCCATGCGCATTCTTGATCCACTGATCCTGCGGCTTCCCGAAATTCAAGTAAAGTAGGCTTGCAACTGCATCGACCCGAAGTCCATCAATATGATACATTTCCATCCAAAACAATGCATTAGAAATTAGAAAGCTGATGACTTCAGGCTTGGAAAAATCAAAGGCGAGCGTTCCCCACTCCGGCTTCTCTGCATGCCGAGGGTCCTTATGCTCATATAAAGGCTGCCCGTCGAATTGCCTTAAACCATGATCATCTTTCACAAAATGGCCTGGAACCCAATCCATTATTACCGCAATTCCAGCCTGATGGCAGCGGTCCACAAAGTACATAAAGTCCTTCGGTGTACCAAAGCGGCTCGTTACAGAATAGTAGCCTGTAGCCTGGTAGCCCCATGACCGATCATACGGATGCTCCGCAAGGGGCAGCAGCTCTACGTGGGTATAACCCATGCCTGCTACATAATCGACCAATTCATCAGCGAGCTCGCGGTATGTATAATACTCACCATCGGGTTTCTTTTTCCAGGTTCCCATGTGTATTTCGTAGATGTTCATCGGCCTGTTGTAGGAGGAATTGGTGCTTTTGCTTCCTTCCCATTCCTGATCATTCCATTCGTAGCCTTCGAGCGCATACACTCGTGAGGCAGTCCCCGGCTTCAATTCCGAGTAAAATGCATAAGGATCTGCCTTCAAAACCAGAGTTCCATGCTGTGTGATAATTTCGTACTTGTAATAATCGCCTTCCCGCACATTAGGAATAAACAAACTCCATACACCCCAAGTGCTCGCCCTGCTCATTGCATATCCGCTGCCATCCCAGTTGTTAAAATCACCAATAACCCGTACTTCCCTTGCGTGCGGCGCCCAAACAGCAAACCGAACCCCCAAGGTGTCTTCAAGTTTCGCAAAGTGTGCTCCTAGCACCCGGTAGCTTTTAAACAAGCTGCCCTCGTGAAACAAGAATAGATCTTCCGGACCGGGGAATAAATCCATCATAAAGTCATCCATCCCCTTATTGTTTAATTTTTCTGTTTCTTTAAGACAAATACTACATCAGCTTCCAAAATCCTCTCTTTTGACTAAATATACTTTTTCTTATTAATCGACATCCGGCAGCTGGCCTAATATCCTTTTAACCAAAAAAAGCAGGAATTTGTCGATTGAAGAGGAATATGTATTTAGTGTGCTTTTTATACCGTATAACCACAGAGCACACTGGAGAAAAGAAAGGTGGATAAATAAGATATGAATGATAAGTTTAAAGGACTCGTTCTGGGCTTGTCGATTGGTGTTATGATGACAGGGTCGATAGCATATGCCAGCGGGACACAAATTGAAGTATATTTTAAAAACATCAAATATATGTTTGATGGTCAACAGAAAAAACCGGCGGATGATAGCTTTATCTATAACGGTACCACTTATGTTCCGCTACGCTTTGTAAGCGAAGCACTGGGTAAGGAAGTAACTTGGGACGGCGACAATGAAACCATTTATGTAGGTCGCAAAATCGATTTAAGCAGTATCGTTGCCGTTTATAAAGACGGGCAGGTTACACTTGGCGATTTTGAGAAGTATATGAATATTATTAGTCTGCTTAATCAACAGGATATATCGGCGAATGCTGATATTAACTATAAGACTTCCCTGCTTAAACAATTTGTTGCAAGCAAGATTTTGTACGGCCGAATGACCAGTGAGGATAAAGAATTGCTTCCTAAGGCTGTAACCAAGCAGCTCAACAGCTTAAAGGGATATATTGAAGAACTTAGCGGCGACCAGGGCTCAGCAGCCTTTCTAGCCAAATTAAACCTGACTGAAGAGGATCTGCGCGATTATCTTGATAATGTGATTGGTTCGCAGAAAGCTTTGGCGGTTCCTGCCAAGGTTATGTACGATAAGGAAGTAAGCAACAACAACACGGACTATATAGCGGCCTCTGTCAGCCACATCCTAATCAATTTCAGAGATGAACAAGGTGCAACACGTCCTGCAGAAGAAGTCGACAAAAAAGTGAAGGAAGTACAGGAAAAGCTCAAGGGCGGTGCTGATTTTGCCGCTGTAGCCAGAGAGTACTCAGAGGATGAGGGCTCCAAGTCAAATGGCGGTTATTACGAAAATGCTGCTGTAAGCGAATGGGTCCCTGAATTTAAGAAGGCAGCGATTGAATTGCCGGTAAAAACGATTAGCGAGCCCGTTAAAACACAATTCGGCTACCATATCATGCGCGTAGAATCACGTGGCTACACTCCTTATGTACAAGCCCCGGACAGCATCAAAAAGAGACTGATCAACTCAAGCTTCCAGCAGTTCTCCACAAATGAGCTGCCAGGACTTATCGAGAGCATTGATCTAACTAAATAATATGGATCTACTAAGAGGCTGGAGGCGACTCCAGTCTTTTTGCATTAAGATTATTGTAAAATACTATCTAGTATAGACAAAAATGAAGTTTCCTTTGCAAATTTGTTTACTCCTTTTTTCTCGATATAAATTCGTGTACAATAGATAGGATTGTCAAGAATGGATTTTCGGAAAATGATAGAAAGAAGGTAACGTCATGTTTGCAGCACACGATTGGAAGGATTACGAGGTTATTGATACTGGCGAAGGAGAAAAGCTGGAGCGCTGGGGTGACATCATATTGCGCAGACCGGATCCACAGATCATTTGGCCGCTAGCCAAAGAGAGCGGATTGTGGAAAAATCCAGATGCCCATTACCATAGGAGCTCCAGCGGCGGCGGAGAATGGGACTATAAGAAGCAAATCCCGGAACGCTGGACCATCGCCTACGATAAATTATCATTTCATATTAAGCCAACCAGCTTCAAGCATACAGGATTATTCCCTGAGCAAGCAGCTAACTGGAAATGGATGATTGATAAAATTCAAGGAGCGGGACGCAAGATCCGTGTCCTGAATCTATTTGCTTATACAGGTGGAGCTTCTGTCGCCTGCGCCTATGCCGGAGCCGAGGTTTGTCATGTGGACGCATCCAAAGGAGTCGTGCAATGGGCCAAGGAGAATGTTCAATTATCCGGTCTGGGAGACCGTCCGGTGAGATTTATTACAGATGATGTATTTAAGTTCGTACAACGAGAGCAGCGCCGGGGAAGCCAGTACGATGCTATCATTATGGACCCTCCCTCTTACGGCCGCGGACCAAACGGAGAAACCTGGAAGCTTGAAACGAACCTGTTTCCATTTGTAGAATCATGTATGCAAATCATGTCGGACCGTCCGTTGTTTTTCCTTATTAACTCGTATACGACCGGCATTTCCGCGACGGTTTTGAAAAACATTTTGGCTTTGTCGCTTGGCAACAAATATGGCGGCAATATAACCTGCGGAGAAATCGGGCTGCCGATTACGGCTTCGAAGCTGATGCTGCCCTGCGGCATCCTGGGCCGCTGGGAGGCGTAGCCAATGGCTCAAGCCGCTCTTCCCTCCATCCCAGTTCTATACGAGGACAATCATGTCATAGTGATCGTCAAACCGGTGAACGTGCCGACACAGGAGGACGATTCCCACGATCCTGATCTTCTTACCATGATCAAGCAGGATCTCAAGCATCGGCATAACAAGCCGGGCAACGTATACTTGGGGCTGGTACACCGGTTAGATCGGCCTGTCGGCGGCGTCATGGTGTTCGCCAAAACCTCGAAGGCCGCATCCCGGCTCTCTGATGCGGTTAGGACACGTACGATCCGCAAGCATTATACAGCGGTCATCAACGGAAAGCCTAAACAGCCATTCGGTACGTTGACCCATTATTTGCTTAAGGATACTAAAACCAATATGGTATCCGCTGTACCTCCCGGCAAACCAGGAGCCAAAGAAGCCATATTGGATTACCGAGTGATAGACCATATGGATGGACTCTCACTCGTCGAGATCGAGCTGCATACCGGCAGATCGCATCAAATCCGTGTCCAATTCGCAACCATTGGCTGTCCCTTGGTCGGAGATCAGCGCTATGGAGCGCATCTAACCAAGCCCGGTCAGCAAATCGCTTTATGGTCAACCGAGCTCAGCTTTGAGCATCCGGTTACAAAAGAGACGCTGAGCTTTACCTCAGCGCCTCCTGCAGCATTTCCTTGGATAATGTGGAACGATCGCTTATAAGCGGTCGTTTTTTTATGTTTCATTGAAAGCCGTTGTATTTATACCGTCGAACGCAGCTGCTCATCGCTCGTAAACCACAGCTTATAGCTGATCATACTGAGGACAATACTTGACAACGCCGCTGCTGCAATAATCGTAAATACAATGAGTACCTGGTAACGCACCGCTTCTACCGGATTGGCTCCTGCTACAATCATCCCCGTCATCATTCCTGGCAGCTGCACAAGACCCATTGTCTTCATTCCATCGATAGTTGGGATCATGCTTGCCTTCACAGAGCGTTTTAACGATTCCTGAATAGCCTGACGCATTGTCGCTCCAAGCGAAAGCAAAGTCTCAATCTGCCCCCTCGACGTTTGGATCTCCCGTTTCATTTGGTTCAAATATAAACCGGATACAACCATAGCGTTGCCAATGATAATGCCGCTCACAGGTATGATATATTGAGGAGTCGGATCAATAATACCCAGTGTCAGCAGCAGTCCCATCGTTAGCCCTTCTGTGATCCCTATAGCCAGAATGATCCGCCATCGGATGCCTGCGACTCCTTTTGCCCGATGGCTTGCATTCCAAGCTGCAATAATAATCATGGCACATAAAATAAGGATTAAAAATGCCGGGTGGTTAGCATTAAAAACAAACTGCAGCAAATACCCTACAAGCAATAATTGAACGGCTGAACGAATCGTCCCTATAATAATATCTTTTTCTAAACCCAGCTTCTGCCACATGGACACAAGAATTGTAATAACGATAAAAACAAGAGTAAAGCCTAACGCAAGATTGGACATAATTAATTAGCTTCCTCCCGCGTAATTTGCAAAAACTGGCGGGCAATTTCAGATTCCGGGCTCGTAAAGAAATCAACGGTATCCTTCTGCTCCAGCAATGTTTGCTCTCCCATGAACCAAACGCGATCGCTTGTTAGTCGCGCTTGCTCCAAATCATGTGTTACCCAAATAATCGTGCTTTCTTCTTTTCTTTGCCATTCCATTAACAGCTCTTGAACCGCTATCTTACTATGCAAATCAAGAGAAGCGGTGATTTCATCCAATAGAAGCACTTCCGGCCTTAGCAGCATGGATCGTACCAAAGCTACCCTTTGCTTCTCACCACCGGAAAGATCGGCTGCTTGTTTATTCCAATCCATGCTGCCAAGTCCTACCTTGCCCATCAGTTCTACTGCCAGTTGATTATCAAACGGCTGGTTATGGATAAAGCTTGCTGCTCGCAAATTATCCTCCACACTACCCGATAGCATAACCGATAGCTGAGCCACATAGCTCACCTTCATTCTCCAAGCATGAGGACGCCATATGCTGGAAAGTCGCCCACGATAGCTTACAGTCCCCGCATCTGCTGTATCCAGCCTGCCCAGGATACGCAGCAGCGTGCTTTTCCCTTGCCCGGAGACTCCTAGCACTGCGATTATTGAAGGCTCCTCAATCCTCGCAGTAATCCCTTGAAACAAGGTTTTCGGTTTTTCTTGGAAAATGGATTTCTGTAAGCAATCCAGCTCTAGAATCGCGATCTCGCTCACGGATTCCCCTCCTATAAAAAAGATCCCTATAAATCATCGAGTTCAATTATACCTCACTTTTTAAAGTTTGGCTTATGAAACAACCTCTCTCGCGATTTAAGGCTGCTCCTCATGCTTTTCAGTATACATCTATACTGTAGGAATATGAGTCCTCTCGGCTGCATCAACGGTATGCTTAAGCAGCATTGCGATAGTTACGGGTCCTACACCTGCCGGTACCGGTGTAATCGCACTTGCATTTCGCAAGCATGCATCATAATCCACATCACCGATATTCCCTTTATTGTAACCGGCATCCATGACTACAGCTCCAGGCTTAATCCAGTCGCCTTGCACAAATTTGGGTCTGCCTACTGCTGCAACAACGATATCCGCTGACTTTACGATCTGATCCAGATGCTGCGTTTTGGAATGGCATACCGTTACCGTTGCATTCCGGTTCAACAGCATTAGGGATACAGGTTTACCGAGAATTGGACTTCTCCCGATAACTACAGCATGCTTGCCTTCGATAGAAATGTTATATGCATCTAATATCGCTACAATAGCTGCCGGTGTGCAGGATGGAAAGGCCCCAATTCCAAAAGCCGTCTGAGCGAAACCCAACGTAGTAACTCCATCTACGTCTTTATCGATGCTTATTGTATCGAAGGCTGCTCTTTCGTCAATAGGGGATGGAACCGGATGCTGCAATAAAATGCCATGGACAAGAGGATCATTATTGAGCTGTTGAATAACCTCCAGCAGTTGTGCCGTAGTGGTATCCTTGGCAAGCTGAATCCGCTTCGATACAATCCCAATCCTCTTGCATGCGTTTCCTTTCATTCTCACATAGGTTTCAGAAGCAGGATCATCCCCTACAATAACTGTCGCCAAGCAGGGGGTAACTCCTTTGTCTGCCAGCCGTTCAATCCTTTTAGTCAATTGTGCCTTGATGGTATCCGCTACTTGAGCTCCGTCTAATATAATGCTTTTTGTTGTCATGTTTTCCCAACCCTTCGTCTCGATTAAGAACAGAAAAAGGCAAGGGATATATGCTCCCTTACCTTTGCCCAGGCGTACGGCTCTGTACCCTATGTGCTCCCTCATGGTTCCCCATGCTCCGCCAGTCACACACAGCTTTCTTCGTTAAAAACAATTGTAACCTAATCTGGAAAAATAGCAACCCTCAAAAAATTTCAGCGACTTTTTGAACTCTCACTATTATGCATTCGCTACCTTGCCGAGAAGATAAACCAACAGCTGTTGATTATGTGAAGATATCCGGCTCAAATAGCTTTGCAGAAACCGTTCACGAATTTGCATTCCGCGCTCGCATTCCGCTCTTCCCTTCTCCGAGACCTGCACCCATACGATACGGCGATCCTTCTCATCTCGCTCCCGTGTAACCAGATTCGCCTTTTCCATCCGATCCAATAGTGTAGTAATCGCAGCAGGGGTTGTTGCTAGAAATTCGATAAAATCTGAAGGCTTCATTCGATCCCGGTTCAAAAGCAATTCTAAGACCGTTAACTGCCCTTCAGTTAAGGACGGCGCGAGCTCCGCATCCATATGGGTATGAAGATCCTTGGACAGCTTCCACCATAGCTTAGCAAATTCTTGGGTTACCACAGATTATCACTCCTGTTTTCAACTCCAAAATTTTTCCTCGTTTGTTATTTTTATTATATCACTACCTTTCTTACGTTTAAAGGTTAATATCATAAATACTTTAAGACATTAATCGATAAATAACAGGAACATTAGACTCGTTTCAACATATAATGCAGCATAGGTATTTGACTAGAGGCGGGGCTTGTCAATTCGTGTAAGGAGTGATTGGGAGATGGAAGATTGGAAACAGCTTATCGGGGAACAGGCATTACAATCAGGCATAATAAACGACCCACAATGGCTCGACCGATTGGACGAATCGATGCCGGTATGGGCCGTATTGAAATTATTTTTGGAATTTATTGAAAAACATGAAGCTCATTACAATAGCTACGATTAATTCAACTCTAATCGCTCTTCAACAAATCGGAAATCAGGTCTGGTTTATTAACGGTAACAACCTGTCTACCTGTTGATTTGCGCTGTTCTATCGGCGTTTTCTCTGAAGAAAATGAGATACGTTCACCACTTTGTAGGAATGCGGTAATCAGCAGCTCCTCTTTGACGATGAAGGCTTTCACAAGCTGATTGCCGTTAGGCTTCACGCGCTTGCCATCTCTGAATTCAAAGGTGACAATTCCCTTGCCTCCACGACCCTGAACAGGGTAATCAAGAACAAGCGAACGTTTCGCGTAGCCGAGGTCGGAAACAACAAGCAGTTCGCCTTCCTCCCCTTTGATCCATTCGGCGCTGATGACTTCATCATCATCCTTCAATTGAATACCACGAACACCGGCAGCCGCCCGTCCCATCGGGTTCACTTCCGTTTCCGCAAAGCGAATGGCCATACCTTGCTTGGATACGAGCATGATATCTTGATCGTTGCTGCTTAGACGTACTTCAAATATTGCATCGTTATCCCCGACCTTGCAACCTACAATGCCAATCGATCGGTTGGTGAAATATTCCTTGAGCTCGGTCCGCTTTACCTGTCCGCGTTTGGTAACAAATACGACCGACCGGCCAGGTTCTTCGAAATCCTTCACCGGGATCACATTGACGATCCGGTCATCTTTGGAAATAGGAATAACATTCACAATGGCTGTGCCGTTTTCCTTCCATTTGTACTCCTGAACCTGATGAACCGGCAGCAGATAAAACTGTCCCTTTTGCGTAAAAATGAGCAGATTCTCCAGAGTATTTACTTCCAGAAGGTAGCGTACATAATCGCCATCCTTGAGACCTGTTTTCTCAATTTCCCCGCCTGATCGAATAAAGGACATCTTGCTTGTCCGCTTAATGTATCCTTCATTGGATAAGGTAACATATACATCTTCAGCGCTTACCATAACCTCAAGGTTAACCTTGAGCTCATCCACCTCATCTTGAATGTCAGATCGGCGGTCTACGCCATATTTATTGCGAATTGCTGTCATCTCATCCTTGATAACCGATAGCAGCTTCTTTTCACTGTTCAAGATGGAGTTCAAAAGTGCTATCGTTTTTTGGACATCCTTAAGCTCCTTCTCGATGGAGTGGATTTCCAAATTGGTCAAACGATACAGCTGCAAGGTCAGAATGGCATCGGCTTGACGCTCTGTAAAGCCGAACATAGCAACCAAGTTATTTTGTGCATCCAACCGGTTTTTAGATGCCTTGATCGCTGCTATAACCTCGTCCAAAATGTTTAATGCCTTGGCCAGCCCTTCCAGCACATGCGCCCGATCCTCAGCCTTGTCCAGGTCATAGCGTGTACGATGCGTCACTACTTCCTTCTGATGTTGAATGTAAGCGTGAATAATATCCTGTATGCCCAGCTGCTTAGGAGTTTTATTAACAATAGCAACCATGTTGAAATTATAAGTAACCTGAAGATCGGTTTTTTTCAACAAATAAGCAAGAATACCTTGTGCATCCGCCTCTTTCTTCAGTTCGACAACGATTCGCAAACCTTGACGTCCGCTTTCGTCCCGTACCAAGGCGATGCCTTCAATTTTCTTCTCAATCCGTATATTTTCCATAGCCGTAACTAGACGTGATTTGACGACTTGGTAAGGAATTTCAGAAATGACGATTTGTTGAAGCCCGCCGCGCATATTTTCAATCTCTGTACGAGACCGGACATAAATCCGCCCTTTTCCTGTGCGATAAGCTTCACGAATGCCATCGGAGCCCATAATGATACCGCCGGTCGGGAAATCCGGTCCTTTGACGATCTGCATCAGCTCTTCAAGCTCCATACCTGGCTTGTCGATCATGGCTATACATGCATCGATTACCTCACGAAGGTTATGAGGCGGTATTTCCGTTGCAAAACCGGAGGAGATGCCGCTAACTCCGTTAACCAATAAATTCGGATAACGCGCCGGCAGAACCACAGGCTCCTTGGTCGTATTGTCGAAATTATCCTTAAACAGCACTGTACGTTTTTCAATGTCACGTAGCAGCTCCATAGCAATTTCGGACAACCGCGCCTCGGTATAACGCATTGCTGCAGGAGGATCATCATCTTGTGATCCCCAGTTTCCGTGACCATCGACCAATGTATGCCCCATCTTCCAAGGCTGCGCCATCCGTACCATTCCATCATAGATTGACGAATCTCCGTGAGGATGGTAATTACCCATTACATACCCGACTGTTTTGGCAGACTTGCTGTAAGGCTTATCAGGCGTATTGCCAGCATCGTACATAGCATATAGAATACGACGCTGTACAGGCTTCAAGCCGTCCCGCACATCAGGAATCGCGCGGTCTTGTATAATGTATTTGGAATAGCGGCCGAATCGGTCTCCAACTACTTCCTCCAAAAATGCAGGTAAAAAATTTTCCAATATTGTCACAGTTTATCTACTCCTCGAACTCGGTAAAGTCGACATTCTCGATAATCCAACGCTTGCGCGGGTCTACTTTATCACCCATCAGCGTAGATACACGCCGTTCAGCTTTTGCCGCGTCCTCAATCTGCACCTGCAGCATCGTCCTTGTCGCTGGATCCATGGTTGTCTCCCACAGCTGGTCAGGATTCATCTCACCCAAGCCTTTATAGCGCTGCAATTCGATATTTTTGCCCAATTCCTTTGTCAGCTTATTCAGCTGTTCATCGGTCCAAGCATAGTTAACCGAGCTGTTTTTGCCAGCTTTTTTGGTTACTTTGTACAATGGCGGTTGAGCGATATAAACCTTCCCAGCATCTATTAATGGCTTCATATAACGATAAAAGAAGGTAAGGAGCAGCACCTGAATATGCGCACCGTCCGTATCAGCATCCGTCATGATGATGATTTTGGCATAATTGCTCTCCGTTGCATCGAATTCAGGACCTACCCCCGCTCCAATCGTCGCAATGATCGCTTTATATTCATCGTTTTTCATAATATCAAGAAGCTTTGCCTTCTCCGGATTCATCGGCTTGCCCTTCAATGGCAAAATAGCTTGATGCTTGGAGTCACGGCCTTGCTTGGCAGAGCCTCCCGCAGAATCTCCCTCTACGATAAACAACTCATTTTTGGTATGATCCTTCGATTGTGCCGGGGTCAGCTTGCCTCCAAGGTTAGAGCTCTCGCTCTTGCCCTTCTTGCCGCTGCGCACCTCTTCGCGTGCTTTTCGTGCAGCCTCACGAGCTTTAGCCGATTGAACAGCCTTCTTCATCACCATCTGCGCGGTTTGAGGATTTTCTTCCAGGAATACAGCCATCTTCTCAGATACGATTGAATCTACAACGCTTCGAGCTATCGCACTGCCTAATTGATCCTTCGTTTGACCGACGAATTCAACCTCGCCCATCTTGATATTGATGACGACCATCATGCCTTCGCGCAAATCTTGACCGTCCAGATTTTTATCCTTCTCTTTCAGAACAGCCGTTTTACGCGCATAGTCATTCATCACTCGTGTATAAGCTGTTTTAAAGCCCGTCTCATGCGTACCGCCGCCACGGGTAGGTATAGAGTTAACAAACGAAACCAGCGTTTCCGTGTAACCGTCATTATACTGAAGTGCTACCTCTACCTCGATATCATCCTTTTCCGCTGTGAAATGAATAACTTCGTGCAGCACCGTTTTTTCTTCATTCAAAAATTGGACGAACTGGCTTGCGCCACCTTCGTACTGGAATGTTTCTTGCTTATCGGCTCGCTCATCCTTGACAGTCACTTGCAAGCCTGAATTCAAGAATGCAATTTCTTGAAGCCGTTCAAGCAAAGTATCGTAATTAACCGCTATACCGGCTTGAAATACGCGTTTATCCGGTTTAAAGGTAACCTTCGTTCCCGTCTGTCTTGTATTTCCTATGATCTCGAGTCCGGATGTCGGTTCGCCAACATGCTCTACGCCTTTCTCGTCCACCCAATATTCAAACCGTTGGCGATGTGTCTTCCCATCGCGATAAATAATAACTTCCAGCCATTCGGAAAGCGCATTAGTAACAGATGCTCCTACACCATGCAAGCCTCCGGATTTCTTGTATCCTCCACCGCCGAATTTTCCGCCGGCATGCAGAATCGTAAAGACAACTTGTGGCGTCGGAATACCTGTTTTATGCATCCCTGTAGGAATCCCACGTCCATTATCTTGAACCGTAATAGATTGGTCCTTATGAATCGTCACGTCTATCTTGGAACAAAATTTGGCCAAGTGTTCGTCAACGGCATTATCCACTATTTCCCACACCAAATGATGAAGCCCGGAGGAGCTAGTGCTCCCTATGTACATACCTGGTCTTTTTCGGACCGCTACAAGCCCTTCAAGCACTTGAATATCGTCAGCGTCGTAATCCGTCCGCGTGGTTGTTTTGTTAGCAAACAAATCGAGTTGTTCCGCCATCGCAGCCTCCCCTTATGTGCAACCATTCTTATAAACTACACGAAGTTGATTGTCACATTATTTCTCTAGCTCTAGTTTCTATTGTGCATTATAACATCTTGTACCGTTAGTTCAATATATCTTTTTTCGTAAATACTACAAATGATGCAATTATGGACGCAGCTCCCCATGCCGTTAGTACCATCAAAGAAAACGGTAAATCCATACCCTTTATGGGCGGAAGGCTGCCTGTTAAATAATCAGTTAACCGCAAATTGACCATAAATAAATATTTTGCGGTCTCCCACGAAGACACCATATTCGTCAGTATTGTACCCGAAATTAGCACAGCCAGCATCAATCCCATCCCAGCGGCCGTACTGCGTATCATAACTGAAACCATCAAAGACATCACCGCTACGATCAGCGCAGAGTACCAAACCAAACCGAATTCCATGATAAGATAAAGCCATTGATCCACTGGACGAACATAAGAAGTATCCACTTCGGTACCGACAACTTTAAATCCAAAGAAGATCGGCATATCCCAACCTCCGTAGCCAAATACAATACCGGATATGAGATAACAAAGCAAGGCCGTGCAGGTTACAATCAGAGAAGTAAACAATATAATACTGATCAGTTTGCTCATTAAAATTTTCCATCGTTCAACAGGTCTCGTCAGCAGCAGCTTGATAGTTCCGGTTGAGTGCTCGGAGGACACAAGGTCGGAAGCGATCACCATAATCATTAAAGGTATGAACAAACCGACAGCATTTTTAAGAAATTCTCTTGTAAAGGTTACCCCGTTAGGTTCTGCAGGATTCACATCTTTATCCAAGTAATACTGGGCCAGTATGACTTCAACCCTACGAAACTGCTTCCATTCCTCAGGTACGCGTGCGCTCCCGATACTCCTTGTGTAATCCGTAATTTTCTGCCTCTGCTCCGCACGCCAATCTTTCGTTCCAAACTGCTTGAGATTATTTTGAGCAACCTTCATCTGGGCAAAAGTAAACATAGGTATGAGTGCGGCCAATATTAGCAACACGACCAGCAGTCGTTTTTTCTTAACGATTTTGATGCATTCGTTTTTAACCAAAGGATATAAACTAACCAATGCTCTTCCCCTCCGTTAAGCTCAAAAATAGATCCTCCAGTGTTGGACTTTTCGTCTCCACTCCATACAGCTGAACATCCGACTCAATCAACAAGCGTGTCAATGAAGGAACCATTTCCGGACTTAACTGAGTCACCACCGTTGCTGCCAAGCTATCAGCTTCTCCTGATTCCGCTTCTGAAGAGCTCAAAATCTGCACATCGGGCTGTCCTCGTAGAACCTCCAATGCCTTTCCCAGCGGAGATATCCGCCATACAACACGGCTTGCGGATTCATCGATAAGTGCATCCACCTTACCAACCTTAATGACTTCTCCATGGCTAATAATAGCTACCCTATCGCACATTTGTTGAATCTCGCTTAACAGATGGCTCGAAACAAACAAGCTTAATCCGGTTTTGGCCAGCTGCTGGATAAACTCCCGCATTTCTTTGATTCCTTGCGGGTCCAAGCCATTGGTTGGCTCGTCCAAAATAAGCAGCTTCGGACTATTAAGGAGTGCTTGGGCAATCCCAAGCCGTTGACGCATGCCTAATGAATAGGTCCTTACAGTATCATGAATTCGGGCGTCCATCCCTACAATATCGACCACTTCCTGAATGCGCTTGTCCGATACATTCGGAAGCATTCTGGCGAAATGTTCGAGGTTCTCCCAGCCCGTCAAATATGAATAAAGCTCTGGGTTTTCTACAATACAGCCGACGTATTGCAGCGCTTCATTATGATTTTTGTGAACATCATAGCCGCAAATTGAAATTGAGCCCTCGCTTGGGGCAATCAGATCGACCAGCATACGAATAGTAGTCGTTTTTCCTGAGCCATTAGGGCCTAAGAAGCCAAAAATTTCACCGCCGTATATCTCAAACGATATCCCTTTTATGATCTCTTTACCTCTGATGGATTTCTTTACATTTTTAACTGATAAGACAACTTCCCGTTGTTTTTCCATGCAAGCTTCTCCTTATTACGATAATAAAAGAGTTTGTTAAAGAGGGTTATTTTACTATTTGCGCAATCCGTTCAGCTATACGTTCGTAACCGTCTTGATTCGGATGGAAGTGATCTGTATACAAGTATTTGCTTAAGTTAAGCTCAAATAAATCGAATGTCGGGACCACCACCATGTTCGGATAGCGATTTGCAATTTCAAAGGCACTCAGATTCCATTTTTGAATAATCAAAGAGCCCTCTCTGTTGGGATCGATATCTAGAAAAGGATGATATAACCCGACATAACAGATAACAGCAGTAGGATTTTGCTTAGCTACATGGTCTAGTATTTGCTCCAAACGTTTTAAACCGTCCGGCATCCGTTCAAGTGCAGCTTTCGGATTAAAGCTTTCATCGGATTGCCCATTGAAAACTCCTTGTCCGCCCTCAAACAGATCATTACCGCCAATTGTCAGCACAATCAGATCCGCTTGCGAAAGAGCCGTATCAATCCCTTTTTTCTCCTGCATATCTTTCAGCAAGTTGCTTGTCCTAAAACCTGGTATCGCAAAATTATTTAAAATAAACACTGGCTTACCGAGCTGTTTCTCCAGCTTCTCTTTTGCTTGTCCCACATACCCGCGGCCTGACAAATCGCCTGTTCCGGCTGTTAATGAATCTCCCAGAGCAACAATTTGAATCTTATCCTTGGCAGCAAAGGAAGTCTCCTTAGGCTTGACCGTTTCTTGAGGGGCTGCTACTCCCATATTATCAGCCTTCGTTGGAAATATAATCTGGTTGATTGCATAAACAAATCCAAAAATACATAGCAAAGTGGACACAAGTGCGGCCAACCCAATCGTGCGCCACAAAAAACGAGTGGATAACAAGACGACTCCTCCCTTTCTCCATCCTTCGACATCTATTGCACTTCCATTTTTAGAGTAGCGGTTCGCGAACCAATTTGCAAATGTTTGACAAATAGACCGGAAGCAGCAGCCTCCAGCCTAAATATTTAATCTTAATATTATAAGCTGCCCAAGTAGTTCAGCGGATTTTCCTGCTCGTCTCCTTTATGTACCTCAAAATGAAGGTGAACTCCTGTAGAATTGCCTGTGGTACCCATGATCCCGATCTTTTCGCCTTTCTGCACTATCTCCCCCTCACTTACGGAGAGCTTGCTTAGGTGACCATAAAGTGTGCTTAACCCATTCTGATGATCAATTATAATACAATTTCCATAACCATTTTTCCATCCGGCAAAAACCGTCTTTCCATGATCAGCGGCCATAATCGTTTTATTCTCAGAAACCATGTCTGTGCCTGGGTGAAAAGCTCCCCAACGTTTACCGAACTCGCTAGTTAATTTGGCTCTATATATGGGCCAGGCAAGGGTTCCCGTGCCTACTCCAGGAATTACTTTCGTCCCCTTTCTGACGATAGCTTGAACGCTAGGACGCAGGATAGTTTCAGCAGCCGCCATCTCCTCCTTGAAATCACCATTTATACGGGTTGTTAAGTAAGTGACCTCTTTTAGCCCAGTTTCACCAGGGAATAACGTTTCTTTGAGACCAGCTTTCATGGTAGAATCTTCTACATATACAACCTCATACGGCACTTCAAAGCTTTCTATGCGTTTTTCGATTGTTTTAACCGATAGCAGCGGCTGCAGCACCGTTAAATCCAAAACATCTCCTACACGGATCAAATTGTTTTTAATCCAAGGATTATTATCATAAATGACCTGCTTGTTAATTTTCAGTTTATAAGCGATGCAGGATACGCAATCACCTGAAACGACCTTATATTTGAACGGCTGCACATCGCCAGTTTCAACTTTTCTTAACATAGCATCGCTATCTCCGATATCCTCAGGCTTTATTTCAAGAGAGACAAAATCGACTTTTTGAACAAATTGAACGGATTCAAATAGGGGAGTCATATTCTCCTCAAGCTTATGTTCTGATTCTGTTGCTATTGCTGCTGCTGAAGCAGTAACAACACCTGAAGAAGCTGATTCGGACAAAATACGAACCTTTCCATTTGTGCTAGCTTTCAACATTTTTTGCTTGACCTGTTCCAATAATTGTTGCGCCGCGGCTTCATCTTTAACGACTCCCAACGGCTTATCATCTATTCGAATTTGTACACCTTTCATTTGTGTCCTGATTCTTTTTTCCAGTTCAGCAATTACACCCGAATTATCATAAGTTGCTTTATACTCCCGTTCTTCAATAAATTGTAAGTCCGCCAGCTTTGCTTCAGCTTGAACCGTCGGATATTGCTGCTTTGTCCATGTTTTTTTCTGCTCGAACCAATCCCAAACAATGTTTGGACTGCTCACGGTACCAACTGCTTCCATGCCAACAATAACGCGGTATCGCGTCACCGTATGCTGCAGCGTATACATGTATACAATTGCAAAAAAGAAAGCAATAACAGCCAAGCTTCCGCAGCTAAGTATCAACTTCTTTTCTATTTTCCAGCCTGTTGTATAGTCCACTTGTACCTCCCGTAAATCGGTGTAATGGTGGAAAGTAAACAACCTTTTCCTAGTCTATTCTTAAGTGGTGCTGATTAGCACTAAATACAACAGGGAGCGGACTTTATATGCCAATCTGTTGATACCAACTGATTTGATCTGGCGGCCTAAATTTGGGAGAATACCAGTGTTCACTCAATGAGTAATTGATGAAAGTAAATAATTCATTGCCCCCCCCTCCAACTAATTCAATCCCCGCAGCAATCTCCTCTTAAAAAGCCTGCCAGTCGATTTACCAATCAGTCCCCGGAGTTGACGAACAGGGCGAACGCTCACACTCCTCACCCACACCTTAAACATAACCCTAAAGAACATTCCAGTACTGCACCCACGGAAGTGAAGGACAATGCGGAAGTAATTGTTCCTTTATCACCTGAAATGTCCAGAAAACAGAGTGATAAGGGAACAGCCAGTTCCGTTATTGCTCTGTTTTTGTGTATTAATGCTCCAATTCGGCCAATATAACGGAATTCCCTCTTCCGCTATCGCCCCAGATTGGAGGCGGCTGATGGAATAACGGAACTCTCAGTTCCATACTAAATACTCCACGGTGCATCATTGCGCTACTTCGCCGCTATCTGTATAAAATCCCCCCCTGATCATGGAGTACGTTAAAGATCTTAAGCTCTCATGTATGTAGGGCAGGGTGCTCGCCCATTCTTCATTCCTGAGTGCTGTAAAGATTTTATACTTTCTACAATCTTAAACAAGACGCCCCACAATACAGGGCGTCTTGTCTTTCTAGCTCTAATAAAATTGGAACTTTTTTAAGAAATCCAGGTTTGTGAATACTTCTTCATATGGGTATGTAGGGATAAGGGAATGGTATGGAAAGCTTACGGCTGCCTTTGAAACCAAGTTGTTACCGCAATCTAAATTAATAGACAACTTGGAATTTCAAGAGCTTTGGAGTACCATCCCTTTCCCGAAATACCCGTACTATGAATAAATGTTCACATGTTTTAAATTCTTTAAAATAGTCCTATCCCACTTCCCTCAGAAACCGATATTGAGCCTGTATCAGTCCATGATAGATGCCTTTATGCGCCAATAATTCCTCATGAGTGCCCTGCTCCATCATAACCCCATGATCCAGCACGATAATTTTATCAGCGCCTCTGATTGTCGACAATCTGTGAGCGATGATAAACGAAGTTCTTCCAGCAAGCAGCGTCTTCAGCGCCTCTTGAATTTTCAATTCTGTTTCCGTATCAATACTGGCCGTCGCCTCATCCAATATTAGGACGCGTGGATCGGCTAATAAAGCACGAGCGAACGAAATTAGCTGCCTCTGCCCCATAGAAAGGACGTTCCCTCTCTCCTGGACCTCGGTATCATAGCCTAATGGCAAGTTAACGATAAAATCATGCGCCCTAACGGCTTTGGCCGCGAATTCAACTTCTTCATCTGTCGCATCCAGCCGCCCGAAACGAATGTTGTCCCGAATAGTACCGGAGAAAATAAACGTATCCTGAAGCACGATACCTACCTGTGAGCGTAAGCTTGATACCGTTACATCACGAATATCGTGACCGTCTATGGTAATGCTCCCACTGGTAATATCATAGAAACGGCATAGCAGATTAATAATAGTGCTCTTGCCAGAGCCCGTGTGACCTACAAGAGCGATCGATTCACCTGCTTTTACACTCAAATCAATTCCCTTGAGTGCTTTACGGCCAGGCTCATATTCGAACTCTACTTTCGACAGTTCGATGTCACCCTTCACTTTCGGCAGCTCTTTTGCATTCGCCGCCTCAGCTACATTCGGCTTCTCGTCGATAAACTCAAAGATCCGTTCAGATGACGCCATTGCAATCAGCATTTGAGAGTACATTTGCCCCAGTCGGTTAATCGGCTCCCAAAAATGCCCGATGTAAGTAGCAAAAGCAACCAATAAGCCTATCGTTATTTCTTCTTGTTGAATTAAATAGGCTCCAAACCAGAACAGGATACAGTAGCCGATAGCTCCCGTCACCTCAATAATGGGGTTGAAAGCCTGATTTAAATTGGAAGCCCGCTGCCAAGATTTATGGTTATCCAGATTCATTTGATCAAAAAAAGCTATATTTTCTTTTTCCTGAGTAAACGCCTGTGTCACTTTGATGCCTTGTATGCATTCGTTCAGATGCGCATTAATTCGGGATTGCTTTGTTTGCACAACCTGCCAGGAACGCCTAATCAGGACACGCAGCTTGGTGGAAACCATAAACATAATCGGAACCGTAACGATAATGGCCGTACCCAATTTAACATTGTAGAACAATAGAATGAAAATGATACCTAACAGCTGCACACAATCAATCATCAGGTTAACCACGCCGTTCGTGAACAAATCCTGCAATGAGTTTACATAGTTCGTAATTCTCACAAGAATTGAACCGGCAGGACGTTTATCAAAAAACCGGAAGGATAAGCTTTGAATGTTTTTGAACAAGTCATGACGAAGGTCATAAATCACTTTCTGCCCGACTTTATTCGTAAACCGGATTCGATAATTATTCGCCGCCCACTGAATGAAGTACAAGGAAAGCATGCCTGCAACACATTGAAACAGCAAAGCAGTGTCTCCATGACGAGGCGCGCTCTCACGAAGTACATTATCGATTGCATAAGCGATTAATAACGGGTTCAACAGCTTTGTTAAAGCACCAACTATCATCATCGTAATAATGACAGGAAGTATTTGTTTGGAATAGGGCTTTAAATATTGTCCAAGACGTTTAACCTGAACCCAGTCAAATCCCTTATCTAGCAATTCATCGTCCTGATAAACAAACCGTCTGCCTGATTGCTCATCTCCATCGGTTTGTACCGTTTGTTTCACTGACTCACTCACTGTATGTACCTCCCGGAGTTCTGTTGACCCGCAGCGGCCACTTGATTCTCCGCCTGCTGATCCTGATGTGATACAAGAAGCTCTTCGATTGTTTCTTCCAGTAAAACGGCATCCGCTTGATCGGCAAATTGAATTTTATAAGTTTCCAAATAAGGGCCTTCTTGCTTCATCAGCTGATCATGCGTCCCTCTTTGAACGATCCGGCCTTGATCCAGCACAATAATTTCATCCGCGTGCTTCAACGAAGATATTCGGTGGGCAATAATAAAGGTTGTTCTGCCTTTCATAACCTCTTGAAAACCCATTTGAATTTCATGCTCGGTTTCCATATCGACAGCGCTTGTTGCATCGTCCAGAATTAATATTTTCGGATTGGTGAGAAGCGCTCTTGCAATAGCAATCCGCTGCTTTTGCCCTCCCGAAAGACCCATACCACGCTCGCCGACAATAGTGTCGTAGCCTAATGGAAGCTCCATAATGAAATCATGCGCTTTAGCAAGCTTTGCCGCTTGAACGATCTGATCCATCGTCACATTTCGAACTCCATAGGCAATATTATTGCGAATTGTAGATGAAAATAGAAAGGTTTCCTGGAATACAATAGCCATTTGTTCCCTCAAACTCTCAAGCGTAACATCCCTAATATCCAAGCCGTCCAACGTAATTCGACCTTCTTTGACATTATACGCGCGAAGCAACAGCTGAATGACTGTTGATTTTCCGGAGCCCGTACCTCCCAAAAGACCTATTACCGAGCCTGGAGGCGCATCCACTTTAAAATGCTGCAGAGCAGCCTGCTGGTCTGTATAAGCAAACGTCACATCCTCGAAGCGAACATGTCCCTTGACCCTATCCGAAGTTAGCTCAATGGCATTGTCTTTGTTTTTCACATGGACATAATGGTGTAAAATCTCAAGAAGCCGTTCGCCTGCCGCTTTGGATTGCGTGTAGTTATTGATATGAAAACCAATTTGCCACATAGGACCGATAATATACCAGATCAGACTAAAACAGGCGACCAGCTCTCCTAATGTGATCATATTGTGGATAACCATGTACCCGCCGCTTGCAAGTAAAAAGACAACGCTTAAATTTGCAAGAATCTCCATTAATGGAAAATATCGAGCCCAAATGCCTGACGTAGTCACGTTATTCATTCTGTAATCTTCATTTCTTTCCGAGAACTTCGTAATTTCATGAGGCTCGCGGGCAAATGATTTTACAGTACGTACACCCGTTATGTTTTCCTGTACAGACGTCGTCATAGAGCTCATAGATTTGCGGATCGAACGAAACGCTGGATGGATCTTACCCTCAAAGCGAATCGCGGTGAATACAAGGAATGGCATTGTAATCATTGTGATCAGCGTGAGCTGCCAATTGATTGTTAACAGCATGGTCGTTCCAAATACAAACATCATAAGCACGTTTAATATTTGAACAAAACCAAATCCGATAAAATCACGGACAGCTTGCAAATCTGCAGTAAGACGAGACATTAAATCCCCTGTTCTTGCTTTGTCGTAGTATTGAAAGGATAAATACTGCAGCTTCTCATACAATGCATTTCTAAGATTAAAAGCTGTTTTGTTTCCGAGCCTTGCGCTCATTAATCCATGCACAAACTGAAAAATCGCCTTGCATGTAACTACGCCCACTACCAGCAAAGACAGACCAGGCACCAAGGAGAACTGTTTCTTTGTTATTACTTCGTCTATCAAATAACGAAGCAAGTTGGGATAAACCAATCCCAATGCCGTTGCGGTCATCAACGACAAAATCGAAGCAAGTAATAACTTTCTTTCAGACCAGTAATACTCCTTTAGCTGCCTAAAGACTTCCATTGGATCCTCCTAAGAGTTTTTTTGCGCCAGCCTAGAAAACTGGCATCGCAATCATGACTGAGTTGCTTGAGCAAAGCATTTCTTCCAAGCATAATCTGAGGCCAAAAAAGCCTCAAAAGCAAAAATTGCTTCCGATGCAGATCGCGCTGCCACCGAAAGCGTTCGCTTTTTTAGAATCTTAACACCATCCATGGGGAGCGGCAACAACCTCATTTCCCATAATTCTCCTTATAGGGAGATAATACCCCAAATCTTTACGAAATGATGACACAATCCACTTTTTTCACGATCATAGTACCTTTTGCCGCCATATGAATCCCCTTTCATAAAAACAATGAAAATCGGCTGTCCTTTTTCAGACAGCCGATCCTGGCACAACCTTATTTATTTGGTTTTAAATAATAATTGACTAATTTCTCGTGCTTATTTTTTAGCTCAACGATATCAATCTGCGTTTCCAGGGCGGCCAATTGCCCAACTGCATATTCCTGCAATTCGGTTTGCAATTGCTCGGATAACGCCTGGTACCACGACTGCAATTGGACTCGATAAGCTTGATCAAGCCGATCCGCCTGTGATTGTACATAGACGGCAAATGGATCGTTCAATTTCGCTTCCAGCTCTGTCCGCAGCTTTTGTTTTCCGTCACCTTCGAAAAACTGCTTTGCATTTTTATAAAAGCCTGCCAGCCATTTCACCTGTACGGAATCCGCAGTAAATGACTCTGTTTCCTGAGGCGTTTCAAATACCTTGGGCTCATATTCGGAATACTGAAAGGTTGTAAGCTCCCGGCCGAAAGACTGTGACCACTGATGCCTTCTTTTTTTGGCTGTGCTATTGATCGCATTTTCAATTCGGAGGGTAGTAGCCAAAATTTCTTGGGATAAATCAAAAGAAATCATACGCCGCAGATCATCCCACGCCAATTCCATAGTAGCTTTAATATCGCGCCCTTCTTCCCGGAATACGGCAGGATTGAAAGCATGCAGAAATAGTTCACCGAAGCGATACGTTTCACGCTGCTTGACATAATATAACAGTTCATCTATTTCCTTGCGGAGTTCTCTTTCCTCCGGCTCTGTCGAAATTTCTCGAAGCTTAGTAACAGCTTCATCCAGAGCAAGACGAATGGCTGAGGCACGTTCGAGCCGCGCACTCTCGTCGGATTGTGCCCCGATAATCCACTGCTGCAGTACATCTGCGGCGCGCCCCAGATCGGCCTGTCCCGACCTGATAGCGATATCCGTAAGCTCCTCCAAGCTAAATCTCACAAAATCCTGCTCGAATGCAGCTATTCCTGACGCTTGAATAGTCTTTTCATCCTCAGCAAGCTTACCTTCCAATGCGTAATAGCTTGATAACGGATAAATTCTCGGATTTCGGATTCCATGCTGCTGCAGATTGCTCTGAACATGGGCTACAACACCTTCAAGCTCATCCGTTGATGAAGCCAGGTCAGCTGCATTAACGATAAAGAACATTTTATCAAGCTCAAAGCTATCTTTGACCCTGCCCAATTGCAGCAGGAACTGACGGTCAGCATGTGAAAATGCATGATTATAATAAGTAACAAACAAGATGGCATCCGCATTTTTGATATAGTTAAACGCCACACCCGTATGTCGAGCGTTGATTGAATCAGCCCCTGGGGTGTCGACTAATACAATACCTTGATCGGTCAATGGATTAGAATAATACAGCTCGATCAACTCGACAAAACATGACTTACTTTCATCCGCAGCATAAAGAGCAAATTGTTCTGCATCTACTTTAAGTTCACGGCCCAAGTCGTTTTTTACAGCCGCCCAACCGTTTTCTACTGCCTTTAGAAAGGTATAGTGAGGTTTGCCTTTGGCTGACACTTGATCTGCTGTCAAACGGCCAATAGCGGCAAGGCTATCTGATAAACCATTAACCTGAATGCCAAGAACCTCTAAGGAGTAGCGGATATCGTCTGCTAGACGCTCATTGCTCTTCATCTGTATTTTGGCTGTGCCGTGCGGCCAGCCGTTCTCCGGCTCGGGCGGCATAATTTTGTTAATCGCCGCTGTCGTCGGATTCGGCGAGACTGGCAGTACCCTTTCGCCGATCAACGCATTGGCGAAAGAGGATTTGCCCGCGCTGAACGCACCGAACAGCGCGATTGTAAAGCGGCTCTGCTGCAGACGCTCAGCCTTTTCCTGCAGCGAGCGGCAAATGCTCGCTAACGGCGCGAGCCCCGCGAGCTCGCCAGCGCCTGCGGCAAGCTGTGCGGCCGCTTCGCGCAGGCGCGCGCGGTGCGCGCCTTGCGCCAGCGGCGCAGCGCTTGCGCTGCCGGCGCGGCCCGCAGCCGCGGCCATCGCCGCGAGCGCGTCGCGCGTTGCGTCGCCGCGCGGCGCCGGCGC
>NZ_JBHTGY010000086.1:0-38758 GCF_042676305.1 Paenibacillus sp. GCM10027630
ACAAACGTATGGAAGAAGCTAAGCAGGTCGCATAATTTTTTAAAAAAGAGCCCATGGATTTGGGATCAGTCTGACTTTCAAAGAATTGAATTATGAAATTGACTTCATTTGCATGAATTCATTAAGACTTCGGATATACCAGCCAAAGGATGTATAAATGCAGGTTTTTGGGAGCAGGCAATGGCTTCGAGTCGTATATGCTGGCATTACCGTTCTTAAGTTTTTGTCTAGAAGTTAAATGGTTTATCAATCTTTCAAAAGTCTTTCAAGAAATCAGATCGTTTTAAATAAATATACCACTACCTGTAAAAAATGGTAATGGCAATATTCATACTTATATGTTTGTATATTCACGAACCGGATAGGTTTAAAGTAACATAGCGACTGGGTAGAAAAATTGACCTCTCAAAAGTTGTCTGCCTGACACAACTTCCCTAAATTCCACAGGCAAACCAAGGGCCCTATGCAAGCTTTGCTCAACGAACGATGAAAAAGAAAAAGAAGAGCTTGGAGACACAGCAATTGTCCAGAAATTCAAGCCAACAACGAGAAAATTACACTCCCGTACCTTGTCTCCCACGTTCTGATTCTTTACATTAACTCTTCACTACGCTTTATTCAGAGGGGGGCCGACTCCTGCTGTGCTGCAGGAACCAATCATAAATCTCCATATTGTAGAAAACAGGTGTCAAAGCAGCATGGTCGGCTTCCGGATAAATCGTCAGACGCGGATTGCCTCCGCATGCTTTCAGCTTCTCAACCATTTCTTCTGCATGATATACGGGTACAGTTGTATCTTTTGCACCATGAAACACCCATACCGGAACATCCTTAAGCATATGGACTTTTTCCGTTGGACCTGTGGAACAAATCGGGGCGATTGCAGCGAATCTATCCGGGTCTTCCGCTGCCAAATTCCACGTTCCAAAGCCACCCATGCTAATTCCCGTCAAATAAATCCGCCCTCTATCAACCGCGTAACGCTCAGATACATCATCAAGCAGTGCAAGTAAAGCATCGTTTTCTAAACCCCAAGTTGTGTATGAGGGACATTGTGGCGATACCACGATAAATGGAAAATCCTCCTGTTCCTCGACGAGCTTCGGAATTCCGTATTGTAGTAGACGGTTCAGATCGGTGCCTCGCTCACCACGTCCATGCAGGAACAGAATGAGCGGCCATTTGCGGTTGGCTTCTTCGTATCCGGTTGGCAAATGAAGCAGGTAGTCAAGACTTACTTGCTTCGTAATTTCTTTTTCAAGCTTGCATTCTTGTTGTTTCACAATTGTTGTCTCCTCCCTTATGGTATTCTATTTGCCGCTCGCTTTAACACGGTCCTGATATGCTTTGTTATATTCCTGAATAATCTTCATATAGTTGGCATCTGCCTTCAACAATTTTACATAGTTATCCCAAGCCTCGATTGGTTCTCTGCCCATGATCACTTTTACTTTAAAATCGGCAATTTTTTTCGAATAATCGGCTCCGAGCTTTTGATTCGTTTCCGAAATAAGGCCGATCGAAGGATCCGCAATGCTCACCTTTAAGCGCTCGTCGATAATCTTTTTGTTGCGTTCGAATACTTCTTTAGGCATTCCCGTCCGGTAAGCCCACAAATATTTGTCGTACCGTTCGAAAATTTTCCCAAAGGAGCTTTGCGCTACACTATCCTTCAACGCCTGCTCAGTCGTTATTTTAAATCCGTCCTGAACCTTATAGTGCACACCCTCGAACCCATAGCAGGCCAACATAAATCCTTCCTCCGTCGCTCCGTAATCCAACAGCGCGAGAATTTTTTTCACCTTGTCCTCGGGAACCTTTTTGGGAATCAGGAAAAGCCCGGAAAAACCCGAAGTTTGGAAAGCAACATTACCAGACGGGCCCTTTAAATAGGACAATGGAAGGAAATCCGCCTTCGGGTTCGTTTTAACCAATTCGGCTGTCGAACGCCAGATGCCTTCCACGGTATCTATATGTAATCCTGCCTTCCCTGCCTTTGCCATATCCTCCGTTTGCGAACCCTTCATTGCAGCGAAATCTTCGGGTATCAGCTTCTCCTTGTACAGCCTGTTCAACCAGATCAGCGCGTCGTGTGTGCCCGGTTCGAGTTCAGTGTTGATCATCTTCCCATCCTGCAGCTTCCATTTGCCGTTGCTTTCATTCAGCACATTTTGCACAAAATTGTAATCATTCATCGTATAGCCAAGCGTGTTGGGCTTGCCGTCACCATCGGGATCATTGAGTGTAAAGGCTTTCAGAACCTCGTACAGTTCATTCAACGTTTCCGGCATTTTCAAATTCAGCTTATCCAACCAATCCTTGCGGATGGAAGGAAGCGTGTTTCCACCTTCGAGTGGACGTACCGATGGGATGATGAAATGCTTTCCATTGATTGTCGTTTTCTCCCATACTTCCTTCGGATATTCCATCAAGTGCGGATAATCCTTCAGAAAAGGTGTCAAATCCCAAAATGCCCCCTGATCGACCATCTGACGCATAAGCGGATTGATTAAATCGCTGACTTTCATCAGATCCGGTATTTCCCCCGAAGCCAGCACGGCATTTTGCTTTTCCACGTAACTATTCGGTGATACCCATGTAATCTTCAACTTCGTGTTCGTGCGTTTCTCAAATTCCTTTAACACCGGATTATCATCACCTGGCGGTTCAGTTGTATTAAATTCGGTGAGAATACTGATTTCCGCAGGCAATTCCTTGACTACAGCTTTGACCGCCGTCCCCCCGTCTATCTTGTCACCGCCGCAGGCAGTCAACAGTGACGCCATCAAACAGACAGCAGTACCCAGCTTTATGTTTTTGTGAAACCATTGTTCGTATTGAATCATGAAAAATCCTCCTTTTCGATTCTCGACCCCCACGCACTTGCTCTACAGATAATGGTCCCGCCTTAGGCTATGCTAGGAAGATTGGATTCTTCCTTTCCCCCTCGATCCAACGACTCCACGTGGTGAATGTATCTTAATCGCATTTACCTCCTTCACGTGCTGTTCGCCTCTTTAATTAACTCTATTAAATAAAAAAACGCACACGACAAAGTCTCCCTTCCATACTTTCTGAAACCGATAGTTGATCAACTTGGGTTACATTTAATTATAGGGCGGGAACTAACGTTGGATAATGTGTGCGTTTGACCAATTTGTAATTATTTTTACATTATTCGGTTGCAGTATTGCCTCTATTAAAATTTGGGCAACAAAAAAAGCCCTCTACTCCAAAGGAATGAGGGCTGAATTAAAGAATATACTGCCGCCAAGAATTGAAGCGGGCATTGTGTGCTTTACTTCGAGGTAGCGTCCCCGCTGCCATTACAGTTTACTGTTGGAACGACCGCTGGTTATCAAAACCAGGCAGCCATTCCTCTTGTACCTTACTTGACCTCGTTCAGACGTTCTTCCAGACGATCCCACGTTTCGGTGATGCCTTGCATCATGCCCATATCTATGACCGTCTTGAGTGCTTCCGCCGACACATATTCACCACGATTGACCAGCTTCGTTTTGCCGCCCAAATCGATGAATTCCAATGTGACCTCCGTCGAGGGCATAGACTCATTCGTATTGCCTTCGGCATCCGAGAAGTAGTCAACTAAGACGATTTTCTCCGGCTCAATAATTTCCTTATAGACTGCTTTACCCCAAGATTCCATACCGAAAAATTGACCTTGGTTCTCATCAACACACTTCATACAGTAGTGCCAAACTCCCCCTACCCGGAAATCGACCTTGCAAATCGGAAGCTCCCAGCCTCTTGGACCCCACCAATGCTTCAGATGATCAGGCTCTTTAAACATCTTGAAAACGAGATCACGCGGTGCGTTGAAGACACGCTCCAGCACCAGTACCCGTTCATTCTCTACCCTCGAAACCATTGTGTTGTCAGACATTGAAATTCCTCCTCATCAATTTGAATGATCCTATGAATGATTCTTGTTTTGCAGTTCCCGCAAGTAGTCGTCCAGATTGTCGAATCTTTCTTCCATAGTGCGTCGAAAGGACTTCACCCAAGAATCCAACTCTTGGAAGGGCTCGGACTTCAATCTGTAAATTCGGCGGTTGGCTTCGGCCTGAACATCCACAATCCCGTTGTCACTAAGCACCTTCAGATGCTTCGAGGCTTGGGGCTGACGGAGTCCCAGCCGGTCGGCAATTTCCCCTACGGTCAGGGGACCGTCGCGCAGGAGTTCAACAATATGCATACGATTCGGTTCGGCCAAAGCGCTCAGCGTCGTAATATTCATGCCCGGATTCTTACCTGACATGATGCTCACCTCATGTAATCAGTGTCTTCTTATCAAGCCATCCTCCTTCATCACTATAGTCAACTTGTTGTTGAATTAAATATACTCCATAAGGAATATACCTGTCAAGGAATATTCATGAATAATGTTCATCAAAATCTACCGACTAACAATATCTATTACTTCCCACTCTGTCTCTTTGTTATCAAATAATAAAAATATTCTCTGATAAAGCTTCTCAGCTGGCACCACGTTAGCCGCTAACAGGAATGCAGCTAAGCTTGCTGCCAGCTTACTCTTCATTTTTTTAATAAGTCCGGTTTCCATATGAATTAACCCTCCATCAGTTGATACAAAATGTATCATCATAACTTTAATAAATTGCCGGCACCTGTTCTTGGTAAATCAAAAAAAAGCTTGATTTCTCAAGCTTTTCTGATATCCCCTCATACAGCAGCTTCATGATTAAAGACCCAACAAATTTCCTTTCTCTAAACGCAGAATCTGCTTTTCGCCAGCGTCGGCTAATGTCCGGAACTGATCGATCGTTTCACGCATCTTTGGTAGAGCTTCTTGCTTATACATGCTTATCGAATCGAAAGCCGACAATACATCCGTAAATGCTTGCTTCAATGTATCCACCGATACGCTCGATTGCATGGCCTGTTTTTGAATGGCGACCCCTTGCTCCTTCAACATCCTTGATGTACCGGCGATGATATCGTTCGTCGTTTGGTTCAAAAGATCGATCTTTTTCAGAACGATTCCTTGGTTGTAGAGTGCACTTGCCACGGTTACAGCAATTCTCAGTGCAGAAATTGTGACCGTATTCGCCCTGTCTACTCCACGAATAAGCTCTTTATTGTTGCGAATGATAACCTCGAATGCCATAATGCCCTGTTGATTCACAGCCAACATTTGCTGCATATCCATTAAGCGCTGACGCAAAGGAAATAACACTTCTTCCGTGATAAAGCGGATTTTGTCAGGGTCCTCATTACGTAATTTTGCTGCTTCTATTTGCGCTTCAATGGACTCATCCATTAACATCCCCAGCTGAATTTCTTTTCTGAGCTTTTTAGTCAATTCCCTGACTTCCTGTTGTTCGATTTCAAGCGTAGTATTATCATTTTTGAGGGTCGACTTCCCCTTTTCCAAAGAAACGACAATATCCGCAATCACCACATCCGCTTTTTCATATTTAAGAAAGTACGCACGCAATGGATTGAACAATTTCCCCAGAATGCCTCTCTTTGCAAAGTCCACCACGCTAGGGTCCAAATCTTTCAACTGAGTATGCAGTTCAGCAAGACCCTTGGCTACTGGCCCCCCCTCGTCACCTAATTTCGAAAGGTTTCCTACTGTAACCTGGAGCATTGTATTTCTTTTCGAGGACACTCTCATTGTATTTAAGCCGTAAGTATCGATGGATTTCAATATTTCTTTCTTCTTATCCAGTGAATCAAGATCCAATTCCATAATGATGGCAACATTCGCATCCGCTGCCTCTTTCAGCTTCGCTATCTCTTCAGGTACAGGCTTCACCTCTTGCTCTATTGCTTCCTTAATAACTTCCTGACTTACGACTTCCATTGAAAATGACATGTCAATCCTCCTTTGACTTCATTACATTTGGACATTAAACAAATTACCCAGCTTGTAGACCACATCATCTGTATCAGCATTAATACTAGCGGCCTCATTGATGCTTGAAATACTCTGAAGTGCCTTGATGTTCGCGTTATAACCGACCGTGTAAATAGGGATCTTGAACGTCTCGATCAACCCTTTAATATCATTTAATGAATGGCCCGCATTTGTTTCACCGTCACTCAGGACGAAGATGATAGGCTTAACACCGGGATTGGCAGCCGCTTCATCTTGAAGCATCTTCAACGCTACGATAATCGCATCAAAGGTAGCCGTTCCACCACCAGCCTGGAGACTATTCACAGCTCCAACAAACATGGATTGCTGAGATGTATCGTACTTCCCTATAGGGAGCTTAATGGTCACCCCACTTGAATAAGAGACAAGACCGATGCTATTGCTTTTGCCTAAATATTTTTGGCCTTTTATCAAAGACTCCTTCAATCGGTTAATAGGCGCACCTGCCATGCTGCCCGAAACATCGGTTACAAAAACCGCCGCAATGGGCTTGCTGCCGTCTTTCTTCTCTTTCCAAACCTTTTGCGCGGAAGACAGAAGGCTTCCATCGACTGCTGCGAGCTCGGATTTGTAATCTTCAAGACCGTTAAAGCCTTTTTGCTGTGCTGTCTTCTGATACTTATCCTGCGTCACGAATTCCGAAAACTTTGCAAGAATTTCCGATTTATTTTGTGGAAGATCGCCCAATGCATATAAAGGACTGTCATGCCTTACACCGAAGGGGGTAAAAACAAAGCCTGTTTTCAAGTCGGCCGTATTGACATAGGTTTGGTACTCCAGAACAAAACCGTCAAGAGCTCCGGATTTAGCCGCGTCACGCATTTGTATGGTTGTAGATGCAATAAACGGTACATTGGATTGAAATTTTTCGAAACCCTGAACTGCCTTGTCACTCAAAATATTCGAGCTGTCGAACGTCCCTAGCGCTGTCACAAGAAAATTCAGCCCTGTAGAACTGGCAAATGGATCGGTATAACCCATGGCAAATTCGTTATTAGCAATAGCATCCGTGATGGTTTTCACGTTCACCGAACCATATTTCGCCACTATAGCATCATATTTCGGCTTTGCTATAACAATTCCAGGTACGTTACCAGCAAGACGTTTGGAAACGAGCTGCGTCTTGACGCCGCTTGCCTTGACCATTTCTCCCCACAGTTCATTTGAAGGGGTAAAGGCGTCTGGAACATATTTGGCGAATTTAATGTAATCAGCTGCGGTTCCCGAGGCAATATTACGGATTTTAACGGAAGCGGGTTTTCCATTTACTATGATACTGGCTTTGTTAAATTCAGTAGCTGTCTCAGCTAACCAACCGTCAACACCAGTCCCCGATTTCTCTGTAGAGGAGAAAATTTCCACGAAGTTTTCCGTCGTATTGTTCACGGTTATAGGAAACTTGGAGATATCAGGCAAGGAGGCGGCAACATCAATTGGATTGAGGTCTATTTGCCCCTTTACCGGTGTTTCAGTAGCAACGGAGATATCGGAGTAAAACTTTTTTAGTTGTTTCGCTGCATCTTCGGAAGTAATCTGTGTTTTGGATTTTCCGAAATTTGAAGTTAAACTTACCCCTGCATAAACCATGACGAATACGAATATCACAATGATACCTGAAAGCAGGAAAAACTTACTTTTTTTTGGCATTCCTAGCACCTCTTACTGTTTGTAATATTTGGTTTGCTTAATTAAAGAGTCGATCTCCTGAATGCAAGGCATTCCTTCAATGTCTCCAGGCTCCAAACTATCCAAGCGGGATATTTCCAATATTAACTTGTCTAGCTTTAACAAGATTTCTTCGTTCGTCGCAAGGGAATTTTGGATGAAAGCCATAAACTCGTTGTAAACCATAGTTCTCTCTTGAAGAATCCTCGGTGATAATTGGGTTGGCTTTTGACTGATGACGCTTTCGTACTCTGATTCATCAAAAACAAGGAGCCTGTTCAGAATGCTTTTTAAATTAAGATAAAATAGCTTTTCTACCTCTTGGGTCACGGAAATAAACTTTATGTAGCTTAGCTCAGTCGACTCAAATCTCTGGTTCAGGATCTCTAGCAAGGTTTCTTTCTTTTTTTCAATTCGTTCCAGCTGCTTTAAAGCAAGAGCAATGTCCTTCTCCAACACTTTTACTTTCCTGTACTGAGACAAAGCCTCCGCATAATCCTCTTGTGTTTTGATCTGTTTCAGAGGCAGCGCGACAGGGGGTTTAAATAACCATACGTAGCTTCCATAGAGCAAAGAAAGCACACTTACGAATAATATAGTTACTCCAATTGCAGTATGGAGAGGGCTTCCGCCTAGCTCTACTCCAAGAAATCCAGGTGAGAGGACTATGATATTAATAACGATCACACTGATAATTAGTCCCAGTAGTTTTATGTACTTAATGATTACACCCCCTATGTATACTACGTAACTAACAACTTCCAGTGCTTCTCGAATGGTTAAGACCCGTGACCTAGTCCTTCTTGATATCACTTCCTTTTCTATTTTACCAAAAAAAGTTAGTGAGTTGTTGTTTTTATTGTCGAGCTGGGACAGAAAAAGGAAATTTAACCAAAATGAGTGCGTCTTTGATACAGTATGCATAGTTATGAACACTCTGGCCATATTCCGGAAATCTCTCCCCATCACATACTTCGCATCTAAACGGAAGCGCTGCTTCTTCCCATAATGAATGAATCATGCATTAGTGGAAGTAATCATTTCGCTATGGCATGGAAAGCACGACAAACAGAGAAATAACGGAAGACCTCGTTCCGTTCTCTCTCTGTTTGTTGCATAGTGTTCATCATTCGGCCCAGATAGCGGAATCCCGACTTCCGCTATTATCTTACATTGAAGCCTGCAGATTAAATAACGGAATTTTCAGTTCTGTCTCGTCCTCTTACACTTTTCAGCGATTTTTATCATGTTTTTTTCTCTTAAACATTATTAGTCCGACGATAAGTACAACGGGTATCCCTAAAAATAATATTATGTTATTCCAATGAATAAACAATTATTGTACCTCCATAAGTTATTCAACTAAGATCAGAGGATCAATCGAAACAATGAATGAGATTATTTCAACTTCTTATTTAACATAACTTCGTCATCTACTATATAGTTGCTTCGTACATATGTATTAATTGCAGCCTCGTTATCCCTGCCTGTTAATACCTTGATTGTTTTGACACCACACAAAGAAAGCTGCTCTTCAAGAAAGGAAATTAAGGATGTAGCAACGCCCTTCCTTCGTGCAGCTTCTTCAACATACATTTCAGTTATTTCACCATAAGCATCCTTGTAGCAAAAAGATTTGAAGCTTTGAGCACAGGCAAAACCAATTACTACGTCCGAAAGGGTAGCCACGGCAATCAACTCATTGCAACTTTTCAAGCTCTCAATTATCTCCGTCACAGGACGTTTGTCTCCCCCATTAAACTTAAAATTTAAGCTGGAGAGCGCGTCCGCATCGTTTATAGTTGCCAATCTTACATGAATAATCATTAATTTCACCCATTTCTGAAAAATAAGACGCTACATCTCAATTTTATACTTCGCCTAATTTAGGAAGTTATCCTCTATTTATCCATAAACCTGCCAGTAAAATTGATTCTATGTACCCCGCCACCACAACACCCTTTACTGTACTGGAACTTAGAAATACTCTTTTTTGGAGTGGAAAAATGGTCTAGTAAAAAATCGGATTATTGGTACTTTTATATTGCCAATATTCTTTGTATCCTAAATTACTAGTTACATGTATAAGGATAACAAAAAGGAGACAACGCCCATGAAAGTTGAACCCGTAATTTTGCAAGGAGAAAGGGTAATTCTTGTTCCCATGGAATCTTCCCATATTAACCCGCTTTATGAAGCGCTGAAGGATCCTGAATTATGGACGTATTCCCCTCCCGGTATGCGAAGTATAGACGATATGAAAAATTATGTGGAGACTGCTCTAGAGGAACGAGCTAGAGGGGATGCTCTGCCTTTTGTCATTCGCGACCTGGAAACTGATCGTCTGGTAGGGACGACTAGATTTGCTGACATTTCCGCTCAGCATCGACATCTGGAAATCGGTTGGACAGCACTTGCCCGAGAAGTTTGGAAAACACGAGTGAATACCGAGTGCAAATATTTACTGCTGCAGCACTGTTTTGAGACATTGGGTACGGTCCGAGTGCAGCTTAAAGCCGATTCACGCAATACCCGCTCATTAAGAGCAATTGAGCGTATTGGCGCTATTTCGGAAGGAATACACCGAAGTCATCGAATTTTGAATGATGGCTACATCAGAGACACAGTCTACTATAGCTTTATAGTATCAGATTGGCACGATGCGAAAATGAGGCTAGAAAAGATGCTGGTAGATTAGACTACCAGCGGCAACGGATTCTCCACTTGACCCTCTAATATTGAGGGTCACCTTTGATTTCAATTCGATTTCCCTCAGGATCAATAATAACTCCTATAGTCCCCCATTTGAAACTTTTTACCTCAACATTTACTCCACGTGCTTCGATTTCTGAAACGGCTAAGTCAAAATTATTAACGTTGAATCGGACTACAGTCGGATTTTGTGATCTTGTTTTTTCTTTATCAGAAGCCACACCCTTGTCTTCAAGCATGAGATAACTGCCGCCGAAATCCAATATGGCTAAGTCCTCACCACGCTGGCGGATATTCATACCAAGTTGAACAGAATAAAAGCTTACTGCGGTTTCGTAATCCTCACAGAACAGAATAATACCCGTTTCTCTAATGTCCATTAGCTATCACCTCAATTGGTTTGTTTACTTATCATAATGGATTTGCTTTAGGAAAACGTCAGTACAATGCAGTAGTGAGCATCTACGACTTAAGTCTTACAATGACCTTTTTTAAAAGACCGTAAGCCTATATTGTCTTGTTCAAGCCTCTTTGAAGCCGTTCCTCTAGATTCGTTCGCACTTCAGGCCATTCTTCGGCGAGAATGGAGTAATACGCTGTATCCCGGATAGATCCATCACTAGCAGGAACATGTGCCCTGCGGACACCTTCAAAAGTTGCCCCAAGACGTTGTATGGCAGAACGAGAACGTGCGTTGCGAGCATCCGTCTTTAGCGTAACTCTAATCGAATGCCAGGATTCGAACGCATGGGTAAGCATCAGGAGCTTGCACTCTGTATTGACACCAGTGCGCTGTACAGAGGACGCATACCAAGTGCTCCCAATTTCAGCCACTGTTGGCGGGGTCGCATCTGTAGGTGAAGGCCCATTGGCAACGCCTGGTGGCCATGGAGGTGGCCAAGAGAAAACTTCAAGATCAAGGAATCGCGTGGTTCCGACGATACGATTCGTTTCTAAGTGACGAACCACAAATGGCAATGCGCGGCCTTTTGCAAAGGACATTAATGCACCTTCTATATAATGTTTAGTATCCTCTTGTCCATCTGGCACGTTTGTATAGGTGTAAGTTGACCTATCTTCCAAGGCAACGGAACAAAGTTCATTGACGTGGTCAATTGTCATGGGTTCCAGACAGACTATACAACCCCGAAGCGTCACTGGAGTTAGCATGGTATCACAACCTTCAAATTTAGACTTTTTGTTAAATTCTAATTCATGTAATTGGATTTAATATACCATACAGTCAAGATCAGTCGAAGTATTTTAAAGCATCCACTCCAAATTATAAATTAGTCAATCCGAGTAATAGAGAGACTTATCCGGTTCCTAGAAAAAATTCACAAAAAATTGTATTGACACCTTCAACTCTTAGTGGTAGCATTCTAAATCTGTCACTTCAAAATAGGAATGGAGGTATATGTTAGTGATAACAGTAAATGGAATCAAAAAATCGTACCTGGTAGCCAAGCGCCCATCGGGTCTAAGGCATGTTATGAAATCGTTATTCCACCGAGAATACACAGTTGTGGAAGCGCTTCAAGACATTTCATTTTCCATCGCTCCCGGTGAAATTGTCGGTTACATCGGACCTAACGGCGCCGGTAAATCGACCACCATTAAGATCATGAGCGGCATTCTCGTCCCTGATCAGGGCACTTGCACGATCATGGGCTACACCCCTTGGCTTGATCGCGTCCCTTATGTAAAGAACATCGGAGTCGTGTTTGGACAGCGTACTCAGCTATGGTGGGATGTGCCGGTCATGGATTCATTCGAGCTGCTGCGGGATATCTATAACATTCCGCATAAGGAATACAAAGATAATCTTACCCTGCTTATCGAAACTTTAGATCTTAGCAGCATCATCCATACGCCGGTTCGGCAGCTGAGCCTCGGTCAACGGATGCGCTGCGAAATCGCGGCCTCCCTCCTTCACAGTCCTAGCATACTGTTTCTGGATGAACCAACTATTGGCCTCGATGCCGTTTCCAAGATCGCTGTTCGCCATTTTATTAAGACGATCAATAAGGAAAAGCACGTTACAGTCATCCTCACCACCCACGATATGAACGATATCGAAGCGCTCGCCGACCGGATTTTGTTAATCGGAAAAGGAAACCTGCTTTATGATGGTAGTGTTCAGGGCTTGCGCAGCCGATTTGGAACACGAAGGACGATAACGGCTGACTACCGTGAGAATAGCATCCCTATAAATATTCCAGGAGCGTCCTTGCTGTCCTGGACTCCCGACCGGGCGATTCTAAGTGTAGATACAGATCAGGTCATGATGTCGGAGGCGCTCACTAAGCTGTCCTCGCAGGTCGAGCTGCTGGATGTCACTATCGATACACAGCCGATAGAAGATATCATTGTTCAAATGTATAAGGAGTACCAGCTATGATGAAAGCGTACATATCCGTTTTCAAACTGCGTATCAGCAACGGGCTGCAATACCGTGCCGCAGCATTAGCAGGCATCGGCACTCAATTTTTCTTTGGCTTCATGTTTATAATGATCTTTGAAGCGTTCTACGCTCATGCTATTCAAGAGCCGCCTATGACGCTTTCACAAGTCATAACGTATACGTGGCTCAAGCAAGCATTTCTTGTTTTTATCGTCTTGTGGCTTAGGGATAATGAGTTGTTCCAGCTCATAACCAGCGGCAATATAGCCTATGAATTGTGCAGACCCAATGACATCTACGGTTTCTGGTATGCCAAGCTTCTTGCCCAGCGATTATCAAGCGCCCTGCTTCGCTGTTTTCCGATCCTGATCGTTGTGTTTTTCCTGCCAGCCCCCTACGGACTTCAATTACCTCCTGATTTCATCTCGTTCCTGCTTTTTCTCGCTGTGCTAATCGTCGGATTGTTAATGATCATTGCCATCTCGATGCTGATTTACATCTCTGTATTTGTAACGATGTCTCCTGCCGGCTCATTATTGCTGTTCAGTGTGTTCGGGGAATTTCTGTCCGGACTCATTATTCCCGTTCCTCTTATGCCAGGATGGATGCAGCAAATCGTATATTTGCTTCCGTTTCATTGGACTGCTGATTTTCCATTTCGCGTGTTTACAGGCAATCTTTCCAAATCCGAAGCTGTGACTGGGCTGGGCATTCAGATCGTATGGTTGGCCGCACTCATTACCTTCGGTAAATTCGCTATGAGCAAAGCGCTTAAACGTGTTGTTGTACAGGGAGGGTAATCCGAATGAAACTTTATTTTCAGTACATGCTGCTCCTGTTCAAATCGCAATTGCAGTATCGAGCTTCATTCCTGCTGCTAACACTCGGGCAGTGCCTGACACCTTTTACAGTGTTTGCCGGTCTGTACTTTATGTTTGAAAGATTCGGACAGATCGAAGGATGGACGTTCTATGAGGTGGCTCTTTGCTTCGCAGTAACGCATATGGCTTTTTCAATTACGGAATGCTTTGCGCGGGGGTTCGACGTTTTCTCCAGTCTTGTCATAAGTGGTGACTTTGATCGACTGCTCGTACGTCCCAGGAGCACCGTGGTGCAAGTATTCGGTTCCCGCTTCGAATTTGCTAGAGTAGGACGTCTGTTTCTGAGTTTCATTGTATTAATCTGGGCCACCTTCAATATCCATATCGATTGGACGCTGCTTAAACTTATAGCACTTCTGTTGATGATTGCGGGGGGAGTAGCTATATTTACCGGTATTTTCATTCTAGCTGCCTCTATCTGCTTCTGGACGGTACAGGGGCTGGAAATCGCTAACATATTCACCGACGGCGGACGCGAGATGACGCAATATCCATTGAACATTTACCACAAATGGGTAAGCCGTTTTTTCACCTTTGTCATTCCATTCGGTTGCGTAAACTACTTACCGCTGTTATACATTCTCGGCCGTGACGGTGGAAGCCATGCGCTGTATGCTTTTATCCCGCTGGCTGGTGTTATCTTCCTTGTGCCCTGCCTGTTTGTGTGGAGAATCGGAGTGGCTCATTACCGCTCGACGGGCTCTTGATGGATGAAGACTCCCAGCTTTATTATCGGCTATTCTCTGTAATTTAAGTAAGCGTCAACTGTCCTTGGCGAGCGACTTTGACGCTTATATTTCTCCATCATCTTAATTGGTTCAACTATATCCTTTGAGTTTGGAACACAAATACAGGCCCATTCCACCTACTATTCTGTATCATTTCCTCTTGGTATGTACCGTCGCCCTTGTATTCTTTAATCACATTCCTCCAGAACTCATAAGCATTTTTATTAGAAAAGGTTTGCCTTATCTCCCAAGTACCATGAAACTGTTCAAATAACAAAAGGGCAACTTCTTTGCCCACTCCCTTCCGTCTGTATTTCCGCATAATAAAGAAGTCGGATATTACGTTTGTCTCCTCTGCCGAACTGAGTTTCATGTATTCTGTAGGAACATCGAGACTCACCAAAACAAATCCCGCAATCTCTCCATCCACTTTGACTATAAAGGGGCGCCGATATTCATCTGTCCATTGATGGTCGAAGTATTTGTATAAGTAGAATCCATGATTGTTTAAAACATGTCCATCAAATTCACTGCTGTCATAACGGTATAACTGAATAAGATTATACAGAATGGTTTTATCTTCATATGGAAGTAAAGATAATTCTATATTCATATATGAGTACTCCCTCCTATAATTAGCGATATTTTACCATATTCGATGTAGTGGAGTACGTTTATAACTAAAAAATACAAAAAACATCGTATCTTTTTCGATGCGATGTTTTCGTTTATGAAAATGTTCCTTCACTACGTACTATTTTCTGACCTGTAACATCCGGACAATTGCCGATGCAGCTTCAGCGCGGGTGGATAGCACCTGAGGAGCGAATTTCTTGTCAGTAATGCCCCCGACAATGATGATCCCGGTTTCCTCCGCTGTGGATACCGCGACTTTCGCCCAATCCGGAATATCCGCATCGTCGGCATAGTTGGTCTTACTCGCTTTGCCAGCAGGGAGACCGGAGGAACGGATGACCATCGCAATCATTTCAGCGTGAGTAATGTTCGCATTCGGCCTAAATGTGCCATCCTCGTATCCGCTAATGATGCCTAATTGTACTGCTTGTGCCGCAGGTTGGATCGCCCAGGCACCGATTTCGTCGTTATCCCTGAAGGAAAGCGGGAGGCCTTCATCGTTTTGCTTCAGCCCTTTCATGAGCATGCTCGTAAACTCGGCGCGTGTTATGCCCGCATCCGGACGGAACGTGCCGTCCGGATAACCGTTAACCAATCCAAGCCCCACTGCTTTCGTGATATCCGGGCTCGCCCAGTGTTCCGAAATATCGGTCAGTTTGAGCGCAACATTATTATCCGGAACCGGGGACTTGCTTTCCACAATCCCGGTTACAGTCACGACGCTAATGGCGGTGAATTCCCCATCCTCTGCCTTCACGGTTATTTTTGCCATACCTGGCGTAATGCCTGTAACTTTTCCCGCACCATCCACCGCAGCTATCCTACTGTCGCTGCTGCTCCATCTCACCCGCTTATTAGGCGCTTCCTCAGGGATAATTGTTGCTGCCAACGTTTCACTTTCCCCGACTTGCAGAGCGAACGCTTTTTTGTTCACAGTGATGCTGCTGGCGACGGTTCCGAGCGCGTACAATATACTTTTCTGCCATACCGAATTGCTACCCATATAGACCGATCCGTCAATTCCAACTGCAAGGTCGATACCTACAGAGGCGCCGTCGAATTCCCATTTCACTGTCCCATCAGGATTTATCGCATAGCATACTTCCCTATGGGTTACATATATCGTGCCATCGGCTCCGATCAGCGGAGTCGTATACATCCCATCGCCGCCATCAAGTTTCCATTTAATAGTACCATTCGGATTGACGGCAAGCAGCTTTTTCCTAGACCCCACATAAATGGTACCGTCTTTTCCGACGGTCGGAGAGGAGCCCACTTCGTAATTTTGGCTCCATTTTTTCGATCCGTCCGGATTAATGGCATACAATACAGAATCGTACGATCCCACATAAATGGTACCGTCGGCACCAATCGCCAGACCTGAGTTTTTTATCGTTCCATTTGTGTGAAATATCCATTTCTTCTGCCCGTTAGGTTTGACTGCGTAAAGATTGCTGTCGTCCGATCCGACATAGATGGTTCCATCCGCTCCAACTGAGGGGGTATTTACGACGCCTCCGGTAGTATACTCCCATTTTTTTGTCCCGTCCGGATTAATGGCATACAGATTCGTGTCGTCCGATCCTCCTACAAAAATCGTGCCGTCAGCCCCAACCGTTGGTGAACTATTATAGGAACGTCGAAGTTGTTCGATGCGGTTAGATCCACCCCTTTGGAATACCCACTTCGTACTCCCGTCCGGAGCGAATGCATACAATTTATGATCAAATGTACTCATATAGATCGTACCGTCTGCGCCGATGGCTGGAATGCCTTGTGACTTGCCTTCCAATACGATATTCCACTTCTCCCTCCCATCAGGGTTTATCGCATGCAGCTTAAGATCCAACGTGTCGAAATAGATTACACCGTCTGCGCTGGCCGTAAGAGAAAAATTTATATTCGCGTCAAATCTGTGTTCCCACCTGACTGTACCTTTGGGATTGTCGATTTTCTCCGGTAGTTCTGGTTTTGGTTTGATATCGATGATGGGTAACGGTTTGATTGGAATCGCTTTGAAATCATCCGATGGGTTGATAGGTATCGGTTTGATTGGCCATTTCTCGATCGGGGTAATGTCTATTTGCGGTTTGATTTCTATTGGGATGTCATCGATCTTTGTATCAATCTTTACATCGAGAGTCCCCACCGCTGAGGCAGGCACAGAGAGCAGTCCTGAAATTTGCACTGCGACGAAAAAGGCTATCATCCCCTTTTTCCATTCACTTGTTGAAATGATGATCAACTCCCTGCCGTAAAGTTAAGAACAACCGTCGCATCAATCCAAAACGATAGCGGCTACCTCTATTGCGGCTGCGCGGGTGGTGCAGCCGTCACAACGATTGATGTGATTTTTCTGATCTTTAGCATCCGGACGATTGCCGACGCAGCTTCTGCGCGGGTGGACAGGACCTGCGGGGCGAATTTGTTGTCAGCAATGCCCCCGACAATGATGATGCCGGTCTCCTCGGCTGTGGAAACGGCGACTTTCGCCCCATCCGGAATGTCCGCATCGTCGGCATAGCTGGTCTTACACGCATTGCCCGCAGACCGGATCTATGGCGTACAATTTACCATCAACACTTGCCGCATACATAGATAGTACCATCAGAGCCAAAAGCGGTGAAATATACTATTTCTCCCAATAAAATATCCCGTTTTTTCGTTCCGTCCGGGTTAATCGCATACAGCTTTTTATTTTCCGCACCCAAATAGATGGTACCATCGGAACCGACAGTTGGAGAAGTAGATATAATGGCGTCAATGTTGTTGTATTCCCACCTGACTTTACCACTTGGACTGCCTTTATCCCCCGGGAATATAAAAGGAATAACCGGCAAATTTTAACTTCAAACTTTAAATTGGGTGGTGTTATCTCCGCTGCGGCAAGAGAGGGGAGTAGTCCTGAAATCGATACCAAAGCCGATAAGATGAGCCCCCTATTTTCCATTTCATTTTCAGAGCTTCTCGGACTAAGATCAAGGGTAAGCTTCTCCTCATTTGACTGGTGACTCTTTCGAGCTATTCGTTGACGATCCTTTCAAGCTATCCTTGGCAGCAGGATCCCCGTTATCAAAATAAGAAGTGTCTAAAATCCTCGCATAAATATAAGGGTTTAAATTAGGGCTTTGCACATGGATTTTGATTTTTTCCAGACCCTCTACATCAAAGATAAGCTGCTTTACGTCGTCTTCCGGCTTCACAGTATGCTTTTTCAGAATAGTCAAGGCTGCGTTTCCTGCATTATCGCTCGAGTTATATAGCATAAAATCCACCTCATGCTCCCCAGGGCTTATGACAGCAGCATCTAAAACAAATCGTTTGTACTTCCGGTCAGTTGTAAAAATAACATCTCCGTATTGATCGATCTTTAAAACCTCTTGGAACTGTTTATTTTTCACCAACGTCTCTTTGGAGTCTTTGGACAAAATCGCATAGATGTTGTCAATCTCCATCGGCATGGCAAAAATCGGCGTTTTTTCTGCCGGTTTGCCTCCAATATAAATTTTTTGACTGACAGCATCATAGTCGATCTGTATTTTTAACGCCTCAGCCAAGGCTCGAACCGGCAAATAGTTGCTTCCTTCATAATGAATCGCCGTCAACGGCTTCCCGGATTCGTCTTTGGGCTGCCATAATTCTCCTTTCAAAACAAACGATACACCCCGGTTAAAAAAAGCGTTGATCGGCTCCAAATTGACCGCCGCATAAGCTGATCCAAAAGAGCTGGCGATAATAGCGGCAACAAATACGGCAATCATAAGCATTTTCTTATTCTTAAAAAACATCTTCAATTACTTTCACCCTTTCGTAATGTACTTAGATCCATTCTAAATGAGGGAGCGCTTCAAAAGCGTTTCAAATTTACCGCTCAAATAATAATGATCAATTTCTTCGAAATTTCCGGCATACTTCAAGAAATAGGAAAGAGACTGTCCTTAGCAAAACAGAACTAACTCCAGATGACGGGTTTCATAATCATGAAAATAAACAGTATCGCTCCCAGCACGGAAACTACCCAAAACAAATTATTGGCCTTGCTGGAATAAGCTTGTTGTTCGGCGGGCAAAGAAGTCGCATCCCGATTGGCCGGATCGTTCAGCCACACCGTTAACTTATTCACAGCAGGAACGATGAATCCGATAATTATAAGTTGTATGACAATATAAAGGATAAGAGAACCGAAAATCCACATCTGCATGAACGTTCCGTAATCGCCGATCCACACCAGTACCAAACCGCTTAGTAAGGCAATTGTTCCACCGATTTTGGCGTTTGAAAAGCTACAGCGAATGTCTCAATTCGTCAACGCTCTGATGAGATTTCAGCAGAACATTATTGAAAAACGTCGGACCAATTCCGATAATGGCCGATAACACATGAACCAAAATGAGCCAACTCAAGGATTATCCCTTTTTTCTACAGTATTTTTGGTAGTACAGGTTCTATTGAATCGCTTCCGATTCTCAGCGTCCTTTCCTAATATTCTCAAATCCATTCTAATGAACGGAGTGCTTCAAAAGCGCTTCAAAATTTTACTTCTTCACTTTCAGCATGTTCATTATGGCGGTTACCGACTCGGCGCGGGTCGAAGGTTCTTCCGACTTGAACTTGTTATCGGTGATGTAGCTGGCAATGCCGTACAGTTCGGCTGCAGCGGCTTTGCTTCTTGCATAATCGGGAATAGCCGCATTGTCCAAGTATTGGGTCGCCGCATTGTCTATGGTCGGCAAGTTTCCTGCCCGGACGACCATAGTGATCATCTCGGCGTGGTTGATCGTCTTGTTCGGCCCGAATGTGCCATCCGGATAGCCGTTGATGATGCCGAGCTCTACGCACTGCGCGATCTCCTTGACTGCCCACGAACCGATCGTATCCTTGTCTTCAAAGGTTAGCGCCGCGCCTTTGCCGGGAGGCTTCAGCGCGTTCATCAGCAGTACGGCAAACTCGGCGCGGCTGACGCTGCGGTCCGGTTTGAACGTACCGTCGGGATAGCCGCTCACGATGCCTTTATTCACCGCCTGGATGACGTTGTTTTTCGCCCAGTGTCCGTTGATGTCCGACAGGGAGATGTCCGGGGCAGGTGTATTGCCCGGTGAAGGCGTATCGTTCGCTTTGGTTACAGTCACCTCGCATTGTTTGAAGTATCCTCCGTTCTCCGCAGTTGCCGTAATCGTAGTCTTACCCGGTGCGATGCCTGTCACTTTACCGGTATTGTCCACCGTGGCGATACGAGCGTCGTTGCTGGACCACGCAATGTCTTTGAATGTAGCGTCGTCAGGCGTGACTGCCGCCTGCAGCGTCTCGCTCTGCCCGACTTTCAATGCGAGCTCGGTTTTATTTATGCTGACTCCGCTTACGTAAACCATCCCGACCGCGTATAAAATGGTATCAGAGGATCCTATATACACGGCTCCGTCAGGACCGATCGCCGGGGAGGACCCCAATTCTTTTTCCGTTGCGAATTCCCACTTTTTTGTTCCATTCGGATTGATTGCATACAGCTTCTTGTCCCCAGAACCAACAAAGATGGTACCATCTGCTCCGATCGCCGGGGAGGAGAAGATTACATCCCCCGATACAAATTCCCATTTTTTCGTTCCGTCCGGCTTGATCGCATACAGCTTCTTATCGTACGATCCGACATAGACGGTGCCGTCTACTCCAATTACCGGGGAGGAGTAGACGGCACCCCCCATTACGAACTCCCATTTCTTCGTTCCATCCGGCTTGATCGCATACAATTTTTTGTCTTCAGAACCGACATAGATGGTGCCGTCAGAAATGATCGCCGGAGAGGATTCAACAGATTGCCCCGCTACAAACTCCCATTTTTTCGTTCCGTCCGGTTTAATCGCATAGAGCTTCTTATCCCTGGATCCGACATAGATGGTGCCGTCTGCTCCGATCGTTGGGGAGGAGGAGACAACGTCCCCCGCTACGAACTCCCATTTTTTCGTTCCGTCCGGCTTGATCGCATACAGCTTCTTATCGTACGATCCGACATAGACGGTACCGTCAGAACCAATCGCCGGAGTGGAGAAAATTCTGCCCTCTGTAACGAACTCCCATTTCTTCGCACCATCCAGCTTGATCGCATAGAGCTTCTTATCGTCAGATCCGACATAGATGGTACCGTCTGCGCCGATCGCCGGAGAGGAGGTGACTTGGTCCCCCGTTACAAACTCCCATTTCTTCGTTCCATTTTTATTGACTGCATAGAGCTTCCCGTCATTAGATCCGACATAGACGGTGCCGTCCGTACCGATGGCCGGAGAGGAGAAGATCTGACCCCATGTTGTGAACCCCCATCTTTTCATGCCGTTTGAGCTTGGCGCAGCAAGATTCTTGTTCATATTCGCGTTCAACTCAACAGCAATCGCCGTTGCAGAATGGAGCGGAAACAGACCGGCCAGCAGCAAAACAAAACAGAGCAAAGCATAAAGCGATTTCCTTTTAAACATGGCAAAGCTCCTTTCAAAAATTGACCTCAGAAAAGGGACTGTCCTTGTCCTTAGATTAGTAAAATTTTTACTCAGGAACAGCCCCGTTTCAAGATAGCCTATCTGTTACTGTTATTGCCGATCAATTGGGCCTTCTCCAGCATCCGCTGAACGATGGCCGCCGTTTCCGCTCTAGTAATGTTGCTAACCGGCAGCAATCCCGCATCCGATCCGCTGACCAGCCCACTTTTCACGGCTGCGGCGACCCCCTGTTTGGCCCATGTACCGACAGCTGTGCTGTCTGAAAACCTGGATAGCGCAGCATCCGCGTCAGCAGCGCTGAGGTTCGTTTCCAGCCCTGCAAGCTTCATCGCCCGTGCGGTCATCACCATGGCTTCTTGGCGTGTGATCGTCTTCGTCGGGCGGAAAGTTTGGTCCTCATACCCTTCTATGATATTGTATTCCTGTGCTTTTGCTACCGCCCCGATGTACCAATCACTGGACTTCACATCCGTAAAGACGGAGGTTTTCCCATTGTCGGCCAGTCCCAGCGCCCGTACGATGATCGCAGCGAACTCCGCGCGGGTAATAGCCGAATCCGGCTGGTACCGACTCTCATCGACTCCGTTAACCACCATCCTTGATGCCATGTCGTTTACCGCATGTTTAGCCCAATGTCCCTCGACATCTGCAAATGTCATGGGGTACCAAATGAGGGCATACGTGCTGTTCGTCAAGCTGTAGACGGCCGCGTAATACTTCCCGTCGCGCGATGCAACGAATGTCGGCGCATGGCGGATGGTTCCGTCTGCCTCCAACACGACGGCGGTTGTGATTCTGTTCGAGTCTACGCCGTCTGGAAGCGGAATTTCGCGCTTCACGTACGAGTTAAACTTGTCTGCGTCCGCCGTTTTGCCGTTATACGAGGCGCTCAGTGTGAAATCGACCGGTGGAACGACGACGGTAAACTTACCTTTTTCAGCCGCATTTTCCATAAGCCTGACTTTATCAGCTTCACTCTTTGCAATGCCCGCTCGCACGACGATATCCGGCAGTTTCACATGCTCTCCTAGCTGTTTCGCTAAAGGATCGATCTGTATTTCCGCCGCCGACAGCCTGTAGCTCCCGTTAGACGTTCGGATGTCCAGCACGGCCTGCTTGTTTTCCATCGCTTTCACCGCATCCCCGGTCAAGACCACCGCCACTTTGTCCGCGCTTGCCGTAACAGGTATGACCATCAGCGGTCGGTCTCCCGCCTTGGCAAGCAATTCCGCCATTTGAGCCGCATCTATCGTCACCGTATAAATGGTTCTATCACCCTCTTTCGAAGCGGCGGCTGTGGCGATTTGCTCAAACTCCTTGCCGTCAATGAGGATTCGGAACGGTGTCGTGTTATTGGATACGCTGCCCGTGCCGCTACCCGATGAACCGGAACTGCCGCGGGACGAAGCAGTCGCGCGTGTCACCGTCACAGTATACGCCTTCGTGGCGCCGTCCTGCGTCGTTACAACTACCGGAATCGTGTTGCTGCCCACGCTTAGCGGAAACGGTGGAGACGCCGCGCCGCTCGTCAAGGTAAGCAGCCCGCCCGCCAGCGTGCCGGAGCTGTTGTATACGCTAGCCGTCACACTGGCATAGATGGCATTGTATACCGACGCCGTCACCGTCACTGACGATACGCCGTTCGCCACGCTAGCCGTATAACTTGTCGTGCTGGAGGCAAACGCCGGGTTCAGCACGGTGTCTGAAAGAAGCAAGGCGCTCAAGTCTGCTGCGTTACTGCTTGCCGTCCACTTCGCATACAGCGCGGTATCCCCGGCAATCGCGGTTGCGAAATCAAACGCCGCAGTCAAGCCGCTGTCGGCGTACCAGCCTGCGAAGCTATATCCGGGCTTAGCCGGATCGATTGGCTTGGTAGCTGCGCTGCCTTTGTTCACCACTTGACTGTTCACCGGTGAACCGCCGTTGCTGTCAAAGGTCACGGTGAAATTGGTATGTTCCGTTGACGGCTCAGCAATCGTAAACGTTATGGTTTTGGAAAGTACATTCCCGGCATGATCGGCAACCTTGAAATCGACGGTGTGAGACCCCGGCGCAGTCACAAGGAAAGAACCGGCATTTCCGTTTGCCCGCTGCACCTCGTCACGATCCAGTTGATAGATCACAAACCGTACGCCTGATTCATCATCGGACGTACTGAATTGTACGGTAACGGGTTGCATGTATGTTTCTCCATAGGTTGCACCGCTTACCGTAATGCTTGGCGGTACCACGTCCGTAGGAGTTAATCCAACGTGCAAATCCGTTACCGGAGGCGGAACTTCAACGAAACGGCTAATTGCGCTTTGAAATCCGGGGCGGCTGACTGTCACCCGGTATTGTCCTGCCGCTGTATCCCAGGCATACCGACCGTCTTCGCCTGTAGTTTGGGGATTGGTGATTGGGTCTAATCTCCCTGGATAGTCTTCTTCGCTCATATCAACCCATTGGCGTAATGCAGGATCGTAATATTGCAAAACAACCGTAGCCCCCGGCAGCGGCCAAACCTTCTCATCCCCGCGCGCCGCATTGTAAACAATCCCGCTCGGATCGATTAAAATAATTGTGAATTGTTGAGCCGGTCCGCAATCAGTAATAATTTCAACCGCTAAAGGCGAAGCCGTCAATCCCTCACTATGCGGATTAAATATATGTGACCAAGCTGCGCCGGGAATGGGGCTCATATGACCCGTATAGCGGTTTCCGGACGCATCCGATGCAACCAGCCTGACATCCTGGCACGGAATTTCAAGGTTTACAGTAAACACTAGATTAGCAGACCTTGAAGCTACGGGAGTACCATTATTTTGATGTCCGTTTATTCCTCCCAACCTGACGTTTGGCGACACAACGGGGGCTGATGCTTTAATATGAAACACAGCCGTTGCAAACGGTTCAGAGTTTCCCTCCCGGTAAGCATTTACTGTTAGTTGATGGATACCTTCTGCAGCGGGCTTCACTTTCCAAGTTGTTTTGGCAATCGTTCCAGAGGTAATTCGGTCGATCGCATGAACAGCATCGCCGTCAACAAGACTCAACCCGGGACCCGCTATTAGTTTAAGCGTTACATCAGTAAGATCGCTGCCGGGATTGTATATATGAGCATTCAAATTCGCAGGAGCCGTTGTCCATTCCGAATAGGACAAAGTCTCTCTGCCGCTAAGCTGTAAGGTTGGATTGATTACGATTACACTGAATCCCTCAACTTGTTTGGGAACTACGGAAGTTGAACCTGGAGCCGTGTCGTATCCGAGTTGACCATAGCCGTTCCATCCCCAGGTCCACACGGTTCCGTCGTTTTTTACAGCCATCATATAGTCGTATCCTGCTCCAGCGGTGACGATAACTCCATCCAAATCGGGCTTCCCGGCAACCAAACGGTCCTGTACGGTTCCATTTCCGAGCTGGCCGCTGCTATTTAACCCCCAAACCCGCAATGTTCCGTCGCTTAACAGGGCAATCGAATGCATTCTTCCTGCAGCAATGGAGACGACATTGTTCAGCCCTTGCCTTGGGTTAAGGCTGCTCAGTGCTTGAACCGGATCATGGCTCGATGTAGATGTTCCGTTCCCGAGCTGCCCGGCGATGTTCCAGCCCCAAGTCCAGGCCGTTCCATCGCGTTTCAGCACAACGGTATGGTCGCTTCCTGCTGCAATAGATTTAACATCGCTCATGTTAGGCACCTGCTTGGGTATGAGGCTATCATTGTCAGGAGCCGCCGTAGCGTAACCAAGCTGGCCATAAACGTTACTGCCCCAAGTCCACACCGTCCCATCGCTTTTTACGGCAACGGTATGAGAAACTCCTGCGGCAACGGCGACGATATCGCTTAGGCCATTCGCTTGCACCGGAGAACGGCCGGTTGCGGTTGTTCCGTCCCCGAGTTGGCCGAAGCCGTTTCTGCCCCATGCCCATACCGTTCCATCTTTTTTCAGGACAACGGTATGTCTGTGACCTGCTGCAACGGCGCTGACATTGCTCAGATTGGTCACTTGCACAGGCACGGAACTATAATACCCGTTTGTGGCGTTGCCGAGTTGGCCAAAGTCGTTGGACCCCCATACCCATACCGTTCCATCGCTTTTCAGGGCAACGACATGGTCCCCTCCTGCTACAATGGCGGTGACATTGCACAAAGTGGGCACTTTTACAGGGGAGCCGCTGTTATTGAACGAACCGTTTCCAAGTTGTCCGTATTGGTTGAGCCCCCATGCCCATACCGTTCCATCGCTGTTCAAGGTAACGGTATGGGCATATCCCCCGGTTACCATTGGTTTAGTCGTAAAACCGGGAGTACAAGCAGGATCTTGTGCAAATACGAAATTTGGAAAAGAGAAGACCATCGACAAAAAGAACGCTAAAGAAAAGACGATTTGCATCGGTTTTGGAATACAGGCATTCATCACAACACCTCCACTTGATACAGTTTGTAACATGGATGACACACCTCATCCTGAATGTCATGGATATAGCAGTTTCAAATTTAATGACCTCGTATGTTAAAGATTGTCTTGTTCTATCCCCGAGTTGAGCCTAAGCGTTAGTTCCCCAAACAGACGTTTCCATTTACATTAACCCGGAAACACCTCCTTTCGATTACATTGTAAAGGAAATAACCGTTTTCTTTTTCTTAAAATTCATCTTCAATAAAATTCATCCTTCCGTAATGTATTGAATATAGAAAATCCCTCCTTTAGAAAAACATTCTATAGAAGGGAGCGCTTCAAAAGCGTTTCAAAATTTACTTTTTAACTTTCAGCATGTTCATTATGGCGGTTACCGACTCGGCGCGGGTCGACTATTCGTCTGGCTTGAACTTATTGTCGGTAATGTAGCCAAGGATGCCGTGCCGTTTGGATGCAGAAGCATTGCTTTTTGCATAATCGGGAATATCCGCGTTATCCTGAAAACCGGACGCTACATCGTCCGTGAGCGGCAAATTGGCCGCTTGGACGACCATAGTGATCATTTCAGCGTGGTTGATCGTCCTGTTCGGCTGAAATGTGCCGTCAGGATAGCCATTGATAATGCCAAGCTCAACGCAGTATGTGATCTGCTGCAAGAATTTCCACATCACTGATTTCAAAGAACGTTAACTCTAAACTCCTTCAGATCTATCCTAAAGGATGGAGCGTTTCTAAAACGCTTCAAGTTTATAGTGGTTACTCTTATAAATGCAAAGAAACCGATTCCTACGGACCGCCCTCCTTATATTTATGAGCTAATAGGATCTATCATTATCGCTAGTCGGCAGCAATCTAAAGAAGGAGCCGCTTCAAAAACGTTTCAATTTTTCACCCGTTCAAATAGTAATCGATTTCATTCAAAATTTCCGCGGAGATCCTTTTGGCTTGAGCGACCTCGGCTGCAAGGGGCGGCATCGGACGCGCAGTTGCGGCTGGGCAGAAACCGTTAAGCTCACGGCAATGGTCGAAATATTGCTGTTTGCCCGATTTTCGGTAAAGCTCTTCATTCAATAATAGCGCAGCGGTTCGATGTTCAAGCGATTCAGGATTCAGCTTCCATATTGCATATCGAATCGAGGCCTGTTCTTTTAAACCGGAATTTTGCTCGAATATTCGCTCCAGTCTGTTTGTTGCTTCGTCGAGACTTATCCAGCCTAAACCTGTCTTCAATTGCCACAGCAGCACAAGGAGGCTGATCCGCATATCTTTTCGCCTAAGCATATTTGCGATATGCAGAGCTTCTTCCGCTGCCTCCACAGCACTTTCATATTGATTTTGGCGCTGCCTCAGCAAGCTCATGAAGTAGAGAGTTTCGCATTTGAAATAAGGGGCGTGCAGTTGTTTGAACAGCCGTATCGAGCATCCGAGCAAAAGATCAGCCTCCTCCAGTCGATGCTGCGCCAAAAGGTTGCGACCTTCAAAACTGAGCATGATGGCCACGACTCGCCAATCCTTGATAGCAACGGCTTCTTCAAGACAAAAGACGATACATGGTGATGCCTGCGCATGTTGTCCGAGATACCAATAGTACTTCCCTAACATTCCAAAAGCATTAGCGAAGCCCATACGGTCTCCTATCGAATTGCTGATTTCCATCTTATCCACTATGAGATCGAAAGCCCGATCCATTTCATCCATATCCATATACACCAATGCCAAGATGCCCATGGCTTGCTCGATGGAATACTTATCCTGGTTCTTAGTTGCTAGCCGGATTTGTTTCTTGATCCAAATAATCGCTTGGTCGTATTTGCATTGGTCATAAAACAGATGTCCTATTATTCCAAAGAATCGGCAATCCTCGTGGGATTGATTCTCGACATGAGACAACCCCATTCTTTTCCTCAGATAAAAGAATACCTTGTCATAATTTCCTCTATAGTAATGAAGAATGCCGAGCGTCACATAAACGGAAATCAGTCCGCAATGATCCTCCAAAAGCTCAAAGCTGCGCATTGCTCGCTCCAAATGAACTCTCGCTTCTTCATATTTACCTTGCAATCGCAAACAATTCCCGAGCACTACGTCGCATACGGATCGTTCTCTGATCGATGCAGAATTTTCTGACCGCTCAAGCCATTGTTTGTATGTCTTTTCCGCTTCGATCCAATCCCCCATCATGATACAAGCTTCGCCTAGTTTCATCAGAATAGGTAAAATTTGTTCGGATGGCAGCAGCTTGCAAAGCTTTCGGTAATATTTGATTCTCGTTTCATTGGCATAGATCTTCTCCTCAGCCGATGCAGCCATTTCATAATAAGGAACCGCCTCACTACCCATTCCTGCGAGTTCGTAATGAAAGGCGATTTCCGCGGCAATAGGCTCAGGCAGTCTGTGATGAAAAGCAATCAGGCCATTGGCAATCTGCTGATGATAATAGCGGAGTATACTGTCGTTCTTCAATTTGTACGCGACTCCCCTTAGGAGTTCATGCGTAAAATCGTACTGACCGTCCCCCAATTCATGCATAACTTTCAGCTTCACCAACTGCTCCATAATTTCAAGTACAGTTTTCTCTTTCGACTCTAAAACAAGTGCCATAAATTCCGGTAACACCGGCCTTCCGACAGCCGCTACAGCTGAAATAAGCTGTATGCATTCCTCTGAAAGCCTGTTTAAGCGGTTTTCGATAGCGGATTTCACCAAAGGCGAAAGCCTCAATTCACTTTTGTTGCTGCTTGTTTGCCATTCCCTCATCGTCTCGACAATGAACAGTGGATTTCCTCCGGTATCCATGTATAAACTGGATGAGTTAAGGTCCGCTAACGAATTGCCCACTATAGCGGCCATCAGTCGTTTCGTATCCTCCTCGCTGAAAGGGGCAAGCTCGATTTCCGTTAGGTTCCGTTCAAGCCGAAGTCCTGTGAAAAAACGCCCGATTGCATCGTCTGCGAACTCATCTGTTCTCATTGTCGCGATCACGAAGAGTTTGGCTTTCGAGCCGCCGCGAAGAAGATAGGAAATAAGCTGAAGCGTTTCCATGTCGCTCCATTGAATATCATCAAGGATGAGCAGCAGTGGTTGTTGATCAAGCAGCATCCGTTCTATCGCTTCATACCACTTGTTCAGCTGCCAATTTTCCTGAATCGGGTTCGGCATCGGCAAGTCCGGATAGCGTTCATACAATTCAGGCAGCAATCGAGCTAGCTCCGACAGCCATACCGGGCTCATCTGTGGCAACGGAATGCTTCTGAGCCAATTTGTTACCGGAGTGTAGGATAGCGACCTTACCGTTGGATAACATCCGGCAAAAGCCGTTTGTATCCCTTGGCTTTCTAGCCAACCCTTAAATTCCATCGCCATTCTGGTTTTTCCAATTCCCGACTCTCCCTTCAGCACAAGCAAGGAGGTTCTGCCCGCCTTAGCCTGCTGCCAAACACTCAGCATACTTCCCCATTCATCGATTCTGCCGATAAACGGAGTTTGTCTGTATGCGACATTCGAATTATCGCCTCCGCTCTGCGCGAGTCTTTGAAACAACTGCTGAGTCTCCCCCGCAGGAGCAATGCCAAGCTCAGCTTCAAAAACGCAGCACAATTGCTCATAAATTTGCACAACACCGGCCATATCTTTGTTCAAGGCTTTTAGCCGCATCAGCGTACGATAAGTTTCCTCCCTTAATTTATTTTGGGCCAGCAGTTTATTCGCGAAAATTAAGGCCGAGGAGTATTCCCGCTGACTTTCCAGCATAGAAATGAGTTTGTCGAGCACGTCTAAATACGTTTGCGCCAACAATTCCCGCTTTGCATTGAGCCATTCCTCATAAAATCCGGGGAGTAGCTCGCCTCGGTACAGTTCTTCCGCTTGACGCAGCTCATAGAGAGTTTTTCCTTGAGCCGCCTGTTCAAACTCGTGCACATCCGAATAGCAGGGCAGTTCATTAATCCAATGCATGTAAGACGAAGTGATTTGGAGATAGCGGTTTATTTGTGGGAAGCATTTTCGAAGATCATGAATGAGTTTGCGCAGATTGGAAAGAGCTTGTTTCTCGGTGGAATCCGGCCAAAAGTCAAAGGCCATTTGTCTCCTGCTTTGGGGTATGTCAAAAGCCAGAATCAAGTACGCCAACAGCAGCCCGACCTTTTTGCCGGGAATTGTCGGTATGGTCTCGTCATCGAAGGTGATTTTCAAACTGCCTAATAATTGAAAACGGCAACCTGTCAAAATGACAACCCCCAATCCTGCATGTTCTACTTTCTTTTATCTAAAACATATCTCAGACAGTCAGTCAATAGTCGACTAGTACTAATGTTATGAAATTAGGTATGGGTGACGGACTTTGACGGCTAGAAGCTCCAATTGCTACCTTCCGTCAACTACGATTTCCCGGTATAGGGGCACATTAACTAAAAAGCACTCCTATGTTGGCTAGTTATGAAATATGACATTTCATGACCAGCCGCTAGGAGTGCCTTTGTTGTTAAATGAATGGATCGTAATTTAAGGATCGTACTTACTTGTTATTGTCCATCCACTGGAAATGGAAGCTTCCCTCTTTATCAAGACGTTGGAACGTATGAGCCCCGAAATAATCCCTTTGTGCTTGCAGTAGATTAGCTGGCAGCCTCTCCGATCGATAGCTGTCATAATAGGCTAGAGCAGAAGCAAAAGCAGGAACCGGAATTCCTCTTGTTACGGCAATCGCTATGACTTTTCTCCAAGCTTCCTGATAGTTTTCAACGATACCGTTGAAGTATTCGTCCAAGAACAGGTTGCTTAAAGCAGGGTTCCGGTCATAAGCATCCTTAATATTTTGCAGAAATCTTGCACGGATAATACATCCACCGCGGAATATCATCGCTATGCTGCCATAGTTCAGATCCCAGTTGTATGCGTCAGAAGCAGCTCTCATTTGTGCAAAACCCTGAGCATAGGAAGCTATTTTACTTGTATACAAAGCTTTGCGAACTGCTTCGATAAATTCATTAGGGTCCCCTTCATAGCCGGATACCGCAGGACCTTTCAACAGCTTGCTTGCGGCTACGCGTTCTTCTTTCATTGCGGAGATAAACCGCGCGAACACGGATTCAGTTATGATGGACAATGGAACGCCCAGATCCAATGCACTTTGGCTAGTCCATTTACCGGTACCTTTTTGCCCTGCCGAATCAAGAATTACATCCACCATCGGTTTGCCTGTATCGGGATCTGCCTTCTTGAAAATATCGGCTGTGATTTCGATCAAATAGCTATCCAGCTCGCCATTGTTCCATTCTGTGAAAATGTCATGCAGCTGGCTTGTACTCAAGTTCAGTACATCCTTGAGTAGATGATAGGCTTCGCCAATAAGCTGCATATCGCCGTATTCGATCCCGTTGTGTACCATTTTGACATAATGGCCTGCGCCATCTGCTCCAATATAAGTCGAGCAAGGGTCGCCATTCACTTTGGCAGAAATGGCTGTCAGGATCGGCTCAACCAGCTCATACGCATCTTTTTGCCCACCAGGCATAATTGCTGGGCCTTTCAATGCGCCTTCTTCTCCTCCGGAAACGCCTGCGCCGATGAAGCGGAAGCCTTGAGCCTGAAGATCCTTGTTTCTGCGCTGTGTATCAGGGAAATATGCGTTTCCGCCATCGATCAGAATATCTCCTTGATCCAGGTAAGGCACCAACTGATTAATAGTATCGTCAGTAGGTTGGCCCGCTTTGACCATAATAAGGATTTTACGCGGTTTCTCCAGCGACTGAACGAATTCTTCTACATTGTAGGTGCCAACGAAATCTTTTCCTTGCGCTTCTGCCAATAGTTCATTTGTTTTCTCTGCTGAACGGTTATACACCGCAACCGAGAAACCCTTGCTTTCGATATTCAAGGCGAGGTTTTTACCCATGACGGCCAAACCGACCACACCAATTTGTTGTTTTTTCACAAGTAGCTACCTCCCTGTCGTTACTGTCCGGCTGTAGATAAGCGTTTTAAGAGCTCAGCTTTTTGCTCCTCAAAACCAGGCTTGCCAAGCAATGCAAACATATTGATTTTGTACGCCTCTACGCCAGGTTGATCGAACGGGTTAACCCCAAGCAGCAAGCCGCTGATGCCGCAGGCTTTCTCGAAGAAATAAACCATTTCGCCGTACGTATACTCATTAAGCTCATCCAATTCAACAATCAGATTAGGTACGCCGCCATCGACATGTGCAAGCCGCGTGCCTTCAGCTGCCTTTTTGTTCACTTCATCCATCGTCATTCCTGCAACAAAATTCAATCCGTCCAGATTACCGGAGTCCTCTTGGATAGTAAATTCGACTTTCGCTTTCTTCACCGAAAGCACTGTCTCGATGAGATCGCGTCGACCTTCTTGAACATATTGGCCCATGGAATGCAAATCGGTCGTGAAATCGACGGATGCCGGATATAGCCCTTTTTGGTCCTTCCCTTCGCTTTCGCCAAACAGCTGCTTCCACCATTCGGAAACAAAATGCAGAGAGGGCTCAAAGTTAGCAAGCAGCTCAATTGTTTTACCTTTACGGTAAAGAGCGTTACGAACAGCCGCATACTGATAGCTCTCATTTGAAGCTAGATCGGGATTATTGTATTTCTTAGCAGCAGCCGCTGCTCCTTCCATCATTTGATCGATGTTGAGTCCGGCAGTTGCAATCGGCAGAAGCCCTACCGCTGTAAGCACGGAATAACGTCCGCCTACATCATCGGGAATGACGAAGGTTTCATAGCCTTCTTCATCGGCAAGTTTTTTGAGTGCGCCCTTCGATTGGTCGGTTGTCGCGAAGATGCGTTTGCGCGCTTCCTCTTTACCATATTTCTTTTCCATATAATCACGCAAAATACGGAATGCAATGGCCGGTTCCGTCGTTGTGCCCGACTTGGAAATAACATTTAGGGAAATGTCTTTGCCCTCAAGCAGCTCCAATAAATGAGTGATATACGTTGAGCTGATATTTTGACCGGCAAAATATACCTCCGTATTACCCTTCATTTGGTTATGGAAAGTATGGGATAGCGCTTCAATCGCCGATCTTGCTCCCAAATAGGAACCACCGATACCAATTACGATGAGAGCTTGAGAATTGCTGCGAATGCGTTTCGCGGCGTCTTTAATTCTCGCAAATTCTTCTTTATCATAATCAAGCGGCAGATTAACCCAGCCCAAATAATCGGATCCAGGGCCCTGCTTGTCATGCAGCATATTGTGAGCTACCTTCACGAACTCACTGAAATTATCCACCTCGTGCTGCTGGATAAACGATAGCGCATTGAAGTAATCGAATGAAATTGTCATTTGAATTGTTCTCCTTTAAACCCTTTTATAATAAAGTGCAGCTTAAAGTTGCGTTGTTTTTTTCCAGTCGGCAGCAAATTTCTCCATGCCTTGATCCGTTAGTGGATGTTTGGTCATTTGTTCGATGACTGAGAAAGGAATTGTTGCGATATGGGCACCAGCCATGGCTACGCGTGTTACGTGGTCCGGATGACGTACAGATGCCGCGATGATTTGTGCATCCAGGTTATGAGTACGGAACAATTCAGCGATTTTGGAGACGAGTAGAACGCCATCTTCCGAAATATCATCCAAACGGCCCAGGAACGGGGATACATAAGTTGCGCCAGCGCGAGCTGCCAAGAGTGCTTGGTTCACAGTGAAGATCAATGTTACGTTTGTCTTAACACCTTTCTTCGTCAGGTAACGGCATGCCTCCAAGCCTGCCAACGTCATCGGGAGCTTAATGGTGATGTTTTTGTCATTGTTGTTGATTTTGATCAATTCATTCGCTTGTGCGATCATGTCTTCAGCTGTTTCTGCATCAGGCGTTACTTCGGCCGAAACGGATTCAACCTCAGGTACTTCGCGCAAAATCTCAGCGATGCGATCTTCGAATTTCACGCCTTCTTTGGCAATCAAAGATGGGTTTGTCGTAACACCGGACAAAAGACCTGTTTTATAAGCTTTTTTGATGTCTACCAGATTAGCCGTGTCGATAAAGAATTTCATAGTTATTACCTCCGTTTTTTTATGGGTATAATTTAACATTCAAACTATAGTTTAACTGTTTTTTTTGTTTTCTTCCACTTCCTACAGTAATTCTTTCGTCAAACGAACTACATTATCCACGGAGAATCCAAAATATTCCAAGACCTCAGGACCTGATCCCGAAGCTCCGAATGTATCGATTGACAATACATTGCCGCTTGGTCCTGTGTATCGTTCCCAACCAAGCGAAATGCCAGCTTCAATAGCTAAACGCTTTGTCACAGAATCAGGAAGCACCGACTGCCTATAAGCTTCAGATTGACGATTGAACAGCTCTCGGCTTGGCATGGCAACTACGCGTACAGAAATATTATCCTTCTCAAGCTCAGCCTTCGCTTTAACGGCCAAGGAAACTTCAGAACCGGTGCCAATCAGGATAACATCCGGCTGATTATTCGTTTCCGCCAGCACATAGGCTCCTTTGGTTACTCCGTCTATATTGCCTTTGGTCGCCTCATAGATAGGCAGGTTCTGTCTGCTCAGCACCAGGGCTACCGGACCTTCATTTTGCTGCAAGGCGTAGGCCCATGCACTTGCCGTTTCATTGGCGTCGGTTGGACGTATCACCGTAAGTCCTGGAATGGTGCGCAAAGCTGCCAGGTGCTCAACGGGCTCATGTGTGGGTCCATCTTCTCCGACAGCCACTGAATCATGGGTAAATACGTAAATAACAGGCAGTTTCTGCAGAGCAGCCAGTCGAATCGACGGGCGCAAATAGTCGCTGAACACGAAGAACGTGCTTACGAATGGTTTCACGCCGCCGTGCAGCGCCATACCGTTGCCAGCTGCACCCATTGCATGCTCGCGAACGCCGAAGTAGATATTACGTCCCGCATAGGATTCAATGGCAAATACTTGCTCACCGCTAATATCGGTCATAGTGGAATGGGACAAGTCTGCGCTGCCTCCGAAGATCGAAGGAACCGATTTAACGAAATGATTGATCGCTTGACCGCTTGCTACACGGGTTGAAATCGACTTGGAAGCATCGAAGGTAAGAATGTCTGCTGCATCGATAACGACAGAACCACCAATAACTTGTTCAAGCTCCGCTGCAAGAGCAGGATGCTGTACTTTATAAGAGCTGATCAATTGATTCCACGCTGCTTCTTTGGCCTCGCCATTTTGTTTAAGCTGCGCAAAATGGGCTTTCACTTCTGCCGGAACCGTGAATTCTTCCTCATACTTCCAACCGTAAGCTTCCTTGGTAGCCTTACCTTCTTCTTTGCCAAGTGGAGCACCATGCGCTTTATTTGTTCCCGCTACTTTGCTTCCGTATCCGATAATCGTCCTAATTTCGATAATCGTCGGCTGGGAATCATTCTGCTTGGCAGCTTCGATAGCTTTAGCAATTTGCTCGATGTCATTGCCGTCTTCAACTCTCAAATACTGCCAATTTGCGGATTCTGCTCTTTTTTGCATGTTCTCCCCAAAGGAAAGATTGAGATCGCCGTCCAGAGAAATGTCGTTGGAATCGTACAATACAACCAATTTGCCCAGTTTCATGTGTCCTGCCATGGACATAGCCTCGTAAGAGATCCCTTCCATCAAGCAGCCATCTCCAACAAGCGCATAGGTGAAGTGGTCGACAACCGGGAACCCGCTTTGGTTAAATTTCGAAGCCAGGTGCGCTTCAGCCATCGCCATACCTACAGCCATCGCAATACCTTGTCCTAGAGGACCGGTTGTTGCATCTACGCCATCTGTGTGGCCAAATTCAGGATGTCCCGGTGTCTTACTGTTCAGCTTGCGGAACTGCTTCACATCTTCTATAGAAACATTGTAGCCAGACAAATGCAGAAGGCTGTAAAGCAAAGCAGAGCCGTGACCCGCGGATAATACAAAGCGATCCCGATTGAACCATTTTGCATGGGCCGGATTGTGATTAAGATGCTTTCCCCAAAGTGTATACGCCATAGGCGCAGCTCCCATAGGCAACCCCGGATGTCCGGAATTGGCAGCGTTAATGGCATCAATAGATAACGTACGAATTGTATCGATAGCCAGTTGATCAATCGTTTGTGTGATAGGCATATTGTCCTCCTTTTATGGACTCGATTTCTTGTACCGATTTGTCATCGAACCACCAATGATAACCGTCTTGTGCCAACAGCTCATCGGACTCGACAGGTCCGTAAGTACCAGCTGTATAGAGATGGAGCGGCACCAGGTTCTCTTCGTATGCATCTAAGATAGGTTGAACCCATTGCCATGACAATTCAACTTCATCCCAATGCGCAAAAAACGTAGAATCCCCGTGCAAAGCGTCGCAAATCAAGTTCTCATAAGCCTCAGGCACATCGTCCCTACTCTCATGAAAGTCGATATGAATCGGCTTGAACTCGCCTTTGTTCAGTGGATCTATTGTATTTAATTGGAGCAAAATGCCTTCGTTAGGACTGATTTCAAATATGAGAAGGTTAGGCATTTTAGTATCTACGGCTGCTGTCCCTGACTGCTTTAACGGTTCTTTGAACTCGATCACGATTCGTGTCGATTTGTCCTTCATTCTTTTGCCGGTACGGATGTAAAAAGGAACGCCCCGCCAAAAATAATCATCGATTTGCAGCTTTGCTGCGATAAAGGTGTCATTTCTAGAGGTTGCAGCAATGTTGGGTTCAGATGTATAACCGACCACCGGTTTCCCCTGGATCGTTCCTTCCCCGTACTGTCCGCGGACAACGTTGGAGCTGACATCCTCTTTTTGCAGCAGCTTCAGGGAATCCATCACCAGTTTCTTTTTGAAGCGGACATTCTCTGAAGTACTGTTGTTAGGGAGGTGGATCGTCAGCATCATGAGCAATTGCAGCATATGGTTTTGGAACATGTCTCTCACAGCGCCAACATGATCGTAATAGCCAGCACGTTCTTCAACACCGACGGTTTCGTTGGCCGTTATTTGAACATTAGCAATGTATCGGTTGCCCCATAATGCTTGAAGGACCGGATTGCTCTGCTGCAGAACATCAAGCTTCTGTACCATCGGCTTGCCGAGATAATGATCGATTCGAAAAATCTCATCTTCCGTAAAAGCCTTGCTCAGATTTTTATTCAAATCCCGAGCGGACTGCAGATCATGACCGAAAGGCTTCTCGATCACAAGACGCTTCCAGCCATTCGCAGAACCAAGCCCGCTTTCATGGATGTTGGCTGTAATGGTTTCAAAAAATTCAGGTCCTACAGACAAATAAAACATGCGATTCGGCTCCATGCGAAGCTCTTCTTCCTGTTGTTCAATCAACTGCAGCAGCTTCTGGTAATCTTCTTTACGGTTTACGTCAAGAACGTTATAACGGAATTTACGCAAGAAGTTTTCCATTAATACAGGATCGTTCGCTTCACGCCTGGAAAACGTGAGGAGAGATTGCTCGACATTTGCTTGAAAAGCTTTATCAGACAGCTCTCTTCTTCCAAGGCCGATTACGGAGAAGGATTGTGGTAATTTCTGATCGATGAACAAATTATACAGAGCAGGGTAAATTTTTCTTTTGGCTAAATCCCCTGTAGCTCCAAACAAGACAAACGTGGTAGCCTCCATTTTCTTCTCCTTCCAGCAGGGCTTCTTGGTTAGCTCTGGTTTCTATTTCTCTTATCCACTATAATACGAATATCACCTATACAGGTAATTAATATATTTTAAGGGAGATATAGACCACGTCTATGATCAATTACGAACTATACAAGGTTTTTTACTGGGCTGCGAAGACGGGAAGCCTGTCCAAGGCTGCCAAATCATTGTTCCTCACCCAGCCTAGCGTCACCCACGCTATCAAGCAGCTGGAAGAGAGCTTCGGCATCACCTTGTTTTACAGGAATTCCAAAGGCGTTGCCTTAACGCCTGAGGGCATCATCCTGTATTCTTATATCGAGAAGTCTCAGATCCTCATATCCTTGGCCGAAGAAAAGATGGCCGCGCTTAAAAATCTCGACAGCGGCGAGCTAAGGATCGGCGGCAGTGATTCTTTATTCAAGCATTATATGCTTCCTTATCTGGAAACCTATCATGAGAAGTACCCGGGTATCAAATTGCATCTAAATCATGGGACGACGCCAGAAACCATCTCATTTTTGAAAGAAGGTAAAATCGATTTGGGGGTCGTTCGTATGCCTATCGTCGATTCTCAGCTTGAAGTGATGAAGGGAATACAGCTGCAGGACTGCTTTGTAGCGGGGGCTCGTTATGACGAGCTTAAGGATAGGGTGCTCTCACTGGAGCTGCTGCTTCAGTACCCAATTATCCTATTCTCGCGGAATAGCCGGGTACGTATGGCCATCACAGAACTATTTGAAAGCTATGGTTATCAAATCAAGCCTGAAATTGAGGTGGGAAGCGTCGATCTTCTCATCGAGTTTGCGCGGAAAGGTCTCGGAATCTCTTACATAACGAAAGAATTCATTTCCAAGGAACTGGAAGAAGGGTCCCTCTTTGAAATTCAATTAGATATCCAGATGCCACCTTCCCAAGTGGGCTTCATGATTATGCGCAATATGCCGCTTTCCAATGCGGCAAGCAAGTTTATTGAACTTGTGAAATAAATAGTTACGTGAATCAAGCAGCTTATAGGCTGATCGATACTGCCATAATTAGTAATAAGGATGAACTTGGTATGTGAATCGGTGAAAATGAATCTTGTTAGCTTCAATTGGACCAAATAGATTCCTGCGAATATGCAGTTATTCTCTACTGAAATTTGCGGGTGGAAGGAATAAACTGCGAAAATGCAGTAATTTTCATATAATGTGGTCTAGTATTAGCTAAGAATGGAAAAAAGATGCACATTAAGTCAATTTCATAATTCAATTCTTTGAAAGTCAGACTGATCCCAAATCCATGGGCTCTTTTTTAAAAAATTATGCGACCTGCTTAGC
>NZ_JBHTGY010000087.1:0-40994 GCF_042676305.1 Paenibacillus sp. GCM10027630
TCAGTTGCTAACTAATTTTTAAAAATTTTTAAGGTTAGGTGTGTTTGAGTTACTCAAAAGTCAGTTTAAAGCTTATTGACATAGTACGCTATATATGCAAAAAAAAGGATAAACAGTAGGTCCTGTTTTACCCTTGAATAAACGAGCCTGCTGTGGGGCTGTCCTATGATGTCAGTATCTCTATAAGTCGTACACGCTGCCCTAGCTGTCGCTCTGCTTGGATTGGGTAAACACAGCCACGTATTTCACCTCATCGGTAATAGGGCTTAGCGTATGCTTTTCAATGGAATCAAAGTACAGGCTGTCGCCCGGCTTCAATGTATACTCCACGCTGCCAACCTTGTACCGCATCTCGCCTTCCAGAATAAATATAAATTCCTCTCCATTATGGCTGTAAATATTTTTACTATCATGCTCTTCCTTCCTTGAAACAAAAAGAAACGGCTGCATCAGCTTCTCGCTTCGTTCAACAGCAAATGTGAAAAAGGAGTAGCCCTTATCGGTTTTGACCATCTTGGAGTGGCTCATCTCTTTGGTTGTATAGATGGTTCCAGACCGCTGCTGATCATCCAACAAAATAGAAACCTTCGTACCCAATGCATCTGCAATCTTCATCAAGGTTGAAATGGGGGGCACTGTTTTCCCATTCTCGATCTTGGATAACAGGCTTTTCGAAAATCCGCACGCATTCGCTATATCAAGCAAATTCCGGTTTTGCTCGGTTCGCAGCTTTTTAATTTTATTCCCCAAATCCATCATAGTTTTATCTCCCAATTTAATTTTATTCAACTATGTTTATCTTAACTATACACAGTAGAATTAGTCAAGGAGAATGTATGCTAATAGCCTTTCTCAAAAGAGCCTTTAATTGCTTCTACATCCTTAAACATACTCAGGTAGTCTGCCATTGACTTTTCATCGGCTGGATCGTATTGAACGTCAGTTGGCGTATGAAACACGTATACATGGTCGCCTTTTTCTCCGATTTTCGTTGCACGAATTTGCCCGTTAATTTCTTCCTTGTTTTCTTCCCAAAACTTTTTAGACCAAACAGAGATCGTGAATAGGATTCCATATTTAGTTGATTTATTAATAAAGTCTATATTATGTCCTGCTGTGGTAGGTGCGGTATCTGTTATATCATATTTGCCTTCCCAGCTTTTGGGGATTTTAAGAGAGAAGCCGTATTGAGTATTTTCATAAGTCTCACTTGGAGCTTGACCCTTCGGATCAGAATAAAGTTCCTGATTTGAAATTTTCATGGATGAATCTATTAATGCGGCAGCTTGTTCTCGGCTCAATGCATCTTGCATCGTACCTGATGAAAAGGGAATGCCAAACAAGTTTTTGGCCAAACATTGGGTAACGCCCTCTCTCGCCCAATCCTCTAAAGGAGCCGCTGATGCAAAATTTTGCTCGGATGGTTTTACCCCCTTCTGTTGAAGCAGCCTCCAAATAATGACGGCAGCCTCGTCACGTCTAATGAAAGCATCTGGAGTGAACCTATAATCAGCCGTTCCTTCAATAATTCCATGGTTCCAAGCTGTTTGTACGTACTGCGCTGCCCAATGCCCATCCAGGTCAAAGAAATGAAAATGTCCTCTATCCAGTGACAATTGAAAGCCGACCACAATCATTTTTAGAAACTCTGCACGTGTTATTGCATCGCGAGGTGCAAACGTTCCAGCCTCTTTTCCATCGATTACCCCTTTTTGCATAAGGCTTTGGATGTATGAACCATAGCTGTTTGAACTGTTCACATCCTCAAAGGATGCCTGTTCTGCAGATGCTGTTATTGGAGACGCTAAAGTAGTGATTGTGGTCATGATGATCAAACACTTTTTGAATACGGTTAATTCCATGCCAGATACCCTCCGTTCCTTTTCATTGTAGACGCAGAAGTTTGTCGATTAGTTCCAATAAAAGTTGGAAATCCCCCATTGAATACGGAAAAACTTTCCACTCGTCCAAGTTTATAGTATGCTAGCCACATAAGGGAGGAGAGGAATCTATGACCAAACAACTGATCATTGGCGACGCCATGCACGAGCTGACCACTACGCGCCGCATCCTGGAGCGCTTGCCCGAGGAGCATATGGCGTGGAAGCCGCACGAGAAATCAATGACGCTGGGCGGGCTCGCCACGCACCTGATCAACCTGCTGAACTGGCAAATCGCTATTTTTCAGTATCCGGAGTTCGATCTTTCGACCGTACCGCTGCGGCGGGAGGCTTTGGAACGACGCGCGGACGTGCTGGAGGAGTTCGACGCGAACATCAGCAAGCTGGAGAAGCTGATCGCCGAATGCGACGAGAAATCACTCGGCGAGGAATGGACGTTGCGCCACGGCGACCATATCATCCTCCGTCAACCGCGTGCGATCGCGTTTCGCACTTTCGGATTGAGCCATATGGTCCATCATCGGGCTCAGCTCGGGGTTTATTTGCGGCTGCTCGATGTTCCGGTGCCGGGCCTCTACGGTCCTACGGCCGACGAGCAATTCTAATGAACTAACGTTCTCGATCCTATACGCATCATAAAATCGCAGGGCATCGGTATAACCGCCGGTTCTCTGCGACTAAACATTTGTAGCCGGGTACAGCGCAGATGATTTGAACGTCAACTGAAAATCAAAAGCCATTAGCATATGAACCAACTAGGACCGGTTTCGACATCCCGATTTGCTTAGCAGCTGGGACACGTATTTTTTCACAATTACCTCGCTGACGAACAATCGTTTGGCCATTCCAGGATTCGTACAGCCTTGAAAGATCAGCTGCCTAATGACCATAGCTATGTGAGCTCTCAGCCAAATACTGAAGGACCCCAACAACAATAAGAAAAATTGTCATGGCAATGAGTGCATACCCTGTCCATCGCGCTAGTCTACTATTCAGGCTGCGCGGCTGACGGGATTTTGTGCGTCCAATAAACAGCAAGCCGATCCCTAGCAGCAGCGTCATCACAACACCAGATTGTACATAAGCGGCCATCATGTCACTCCTTCCATACCTGATTGAATATCGATTCCACTTCAAGAGCCGAGTACCAAGCTCGGCTCACTCACGAATCAATCGAATATCGTCTCCGCGGCCGACTCACGAACGCGCTTGAACAGCATGCGCATTTGCGACTCCGTCACTCGGTCGATTGACAAGGGTGGAAGCTCATCCTCACCGAAAAAGCCGATTTCACTCGTCTCAACACTCGCCTGTGGTTCCCCGCCGATCAGTTCACACTGAATGAACAGCTTGTACACATGATAAGCAAGCGGTGTATGCGCGTGCAGATTGCGGTCGAGCGCCGCCAACAGTCTGACAGGCGTAACCTCGTAGCCTGACTCTTCCTTTATTTCTTTAACTACATTCTCCCGAGGCGACAATCCAATATCCGCCCAACCGCCGGGAAGAGACCAGCGGCCATCATTCACTTCTTTAACCAAAAGCACCCGGCCATCTTGAATTACCACGCCCCTTACATCAACCTTCGGAGTAGCATAACCGATCTCGTTGGCAAAAAGTCCTGCCACCCGCTCTATTTCCAAGCCTGAATAAGCCGCCATCATTTCTACGCTAAGTGCCCTCAACTGCTCATATCGTTCCACATCATAAACATTTTGAGTATAGGTCAAGCCTGCTTGGGCTATAGCCTGAATTTTCTTTGCCCATTCGATACCCCGTGTATCCTCTGCCATATGATTATCCTCCCTTAATTACTTATGTTGTAAGGCTAGTCCAGATACTGATGCTGCCTGGTATTTATTGTAATTTCGCAATTAACCAGCGTCAACACTTCCGAACAAAAATAGAGTAATGCTGCTTGTTGACGCATTCGTTTCCTGCTATTCTTTTAGATGTAAAATGTCAGATTCTATGGAGCGACATAACTATGAATAAAGATACATTAATATTATGGGGTACGGGTGATTCCATGGGGGTTCCAAGGGTGTATTGCTCTTGCGAAGTATGCTCGGAGGCTAGAACGACCGGCTTGAACCGCCGATTTCGGTCGTCTGCGATGCTGGAAGCAGCTGAGGGTGAGCTCCTAATCGATTGCGGACCGGAATGGAGAACTCAGATGGAGCTTTTGGATAAAAGATTCATCGGACATGTGCTGATTACACACGCCCATTTCGACCATATTGCCGGACTCCCTGAATGGGCCGATGCCTGCCGCTGGCTGAGAAAGAAAGGACATTTATATGCACCTGCTGATGTGCTGCAAACGCTGCGCAAGCAGTTTCCGTGGCTGGAAAATCAATTGATTTTCCACGATTGCGGCGCTGGAATGGATTGGGGAAACTGGCGCATTCAGCCGTGGAAAGTATGCCATGGGAAAAATGGCTTTTCCTATGCTTATCGATTCGATAGGACGAAACCATCTTCTTACAGCTGGGCCTACTGCCCGGATTCAATAAATCTGAATGCCGAAGAAAAAGCCCCTATGTTCGGGCTGCAGCTGCTTATACTAGGGACTAATTATTATAAGGAGCCTGTCGATCTGGCAACCCGTTCCGTGTATGATATGGTCGAAGCCCTCGATCTACTCGAGGAGACCCAACCGGATCGCGCCTTGTTCACGCATATGTCTCACGGTGTAGATTTCCGAACCGACTATAAGCTGCCTGCAAGAGTCACATTAGCCGTAACCGGAATGAAATTAGATTTGAACTAGCAGATGTAATGGTAACTGAACAGCTGAGTGGGGCTTCAGACAGATGTGGTACGATAATGAAAATACACTAAGTAAGAGGTGAAAATCACATGTACCTGCATCCGCTGCTGCAGCAAATGAAAAGCTCTATGACTTTCTCCGGAGATTTGGAGGAGGATGTCAGCAGCTTTTTAAGACTACATAATCACCCGCATACGGCTGAACACTGTTTAAAGGTTGGATATGAAGCAGGACGTCTTGCCGCACGCTTTGGATGTGATGCAGATCAAGCGCGCGCGGCAGGCTTTTTGCATGATATTAGCGCCATTATACCTAATAATCAAAGAATCGATGCAGCTCGGGAATGGAACCTCGACATCTTACCTGAAGAAGAGCGTTTCCCGATGATCATCCATCAGAAGCTTTCGCGGGTCATTGCTGAGCAAGTATTCGGCATTGAGCTTACTCCGGTCCTTGAAGCCATCGAATGCCACACAACCTTGAAAGCCCCAAGCACCTTGCTGGATAAAATTGTTTTTATTGCGGATAAAATTGAATGGGATCAATCCGGCCAGCCGCCTTACTTGGCAGAGCTGCTAAGTCAGCTGGATATCAGCTTGGAGCATGGGGTTTATGTCTATATTGAATATTTGTGGAGTCGCAGAGAGCATTTGAAGGTAGTCCATCCTTGGCTTATCGATGCTCATACAGATCTCGTGACGTCTTTACGCTTAGGGAGGGATTAAACGTTGGAGGTGTGCAGGGTGTGAACAACAAGGAGCTTAGGCTAGCTCCCACAATCGGCGTACCTCAATCAATTGATCCCTGTTGTCAAACTGCAGTCTATATATATCCGGCTTGCTCGTCTGCTTCCAAAATTCCAACCCATAGCTGCTGTCAAAATAGTTCATCATCACCGTCATAATATTTCCGTGGGTGCCGACAGCTATGTTTTTGCCGTTATGCCTCTTCATCACCTGCTGCAAAGCGGAAATACTTCTTTTCTGAGAAGCTTCATTCGATTCGCCGCCGGGCATGGCAAAGCTCGGTTCTTTGAACACCCTCTCTATCGTCGGCATGAAATCCTGATCCTCCATTGGATAATAGATATCAGCCAGAAGCCTCTCCCTTAAATCCTCTTCAATCTCAATCTCAAGCCCTAATTGTTTAGCCAGCCCTTCAACGGTTTGGATAGCTCTTCTATAAGGACTCGATACGATAGCTTGTATATTTTGCTGAAGCATAATATTGGTTACAGCCTCAGCATCCGCCCGGCCTTTGGGAGATAATTCGCGAACCCTCTCATTTTCGATCGAAAATGGCGATTCTGCATGCCTTACCATATAAATAGTGGTACCCATATGCGTAGACCCTCCTTCACCTATTTACTGATGCATACTTTTACTGGTCCAGGCCGCCAAACTGGCTGCTTAAAGCAGTCCGTTAGACCTGGCCAGAACCAAACCGAAGCCGAGCCTCGTATCCTGCCACTTCCCGCTGGCAACATGGGCAAACGCCTCCGCGACATCTATAAACAGAACATGGATGTCCTCATCCTTATCGAGCTGTTGATTCTGTAATTCAACGATATCGTTTGTGAAAAACAGCGTAATGACTACCGGACTTTTGGGAATGCTGAACGTTCCCAGCTCTATTAAGCTGCCTGCAACCAAGCCCGTCTCCTCGCTTAATTCCCTGCGCGCTCCTTCTTTTAAATCCTCGTTATTTTCTATTCTGCCTCCGGGAAGCTCATAAGTGAATCTCTTCTTCCCTTCCCTAAACTGCTTAACAATAACCAGTTTGTTTTTATACAAGGCTACAACCTTTACTCCGTATACTTTCATTTCCGCTCTCCTTAGAGCTTTCCGTATGGAAAGCTTGCATCGTAAGCTTTCGCTTGGTCCAAATACGCAGATGCAAGTACATTTATAAAATGATGACACATCCCATGCCCGCCAAACCTGCAATCCATTTATATTTCTGCATGGACTTGCTGGAAACCTTTATTCCTTTCCTTTACTTAGCAGCTCATACCGATTTGCTCATCGTATACCAGCTGTCTTCACCGTTCGGATAGCTCTGCTCACTAATAATCTGATATTGAAGCTTCTTATAATAATCGACATTTTCAGGCAATGATAACCGTACCTCTACTCGGGTCTCCGAATAATGGTTCTTCACCCCACTACGATATGCTGCCTGTCCATTTTTCGAGGTCATAAGTTACCCATATAATACCATAATAATTGACGAGGTTAAAAATTTTCTCCTGCTCCCTATCTCATTACCACTCCGCTGACCTCTTAATGATATGGATATTTCGTAAAGGGAAAGCCCTTACTCCATGATAACTTCACATCCCCTTAACTCTTGGTTTACATATGTCCGTTATACTGACTAAGTCAACCCCTGCAATCATGGGGGCTAAACAAACATCCGGTATTTACACCATGAGCCAAGTGAAAACCGTAAGGAGTGAACACGCAATGAGTCTGTTAAAACAAGACCTCGGGTTGCCGTCACCCACAGAAGCAAATCCGCGGCAGCACCTGACCAAGGCTCAAAGCCTCCGCAATTTGCGGTTCAGAGAGAATCTGCTCGCCTGCTTGTTTCTCGCCCCGTCTCTTCTGCTGTTCGGCATCTTTCTTTTTTATCCATTGGTTAAATCCGTATATTTAAGTCTGCATTTGACTGACCCACGAGGACGTATTGCCGCTTACGTAGGGCTCGAAAACTTTCAGGAATTATTTCTATCCGAGAAGTTCTACCAAAGCTTGAAAGTGACTCTATCCTTCACTCTGCTGACTGTGCCTACCTGCATCCTCATTGCACTATTGCTGGCTGCCTTGACCCATAACAAGCTTCGTGGCATGCGCGCTTTTCAATTCATTTTCTCCTTGCCCATTGCCATTTCCGTTGGAACCGGCTCCGTTATCTGGATGATGCTGTATCACCCGAGTGTAGGAATTTTGAATTATTTTCTAAGCCTCGTCGGTATCCAGCCTATCGGATGGTTGACGGACCCTGCATGGGCGTTGGTCTCCATATCCATCATGACCGTCTGGATGAATCTCGGCTTCAATTACATTGTACTGCTGAGCGGACTTCAGGGGGTGTCTGAAGACATCTATGATAGTGCCAAAATCGACGGATCCGGTCCTGTACGCACCTTCGTCCAGCTGACACTGCCTCTGGTATCGCCAACACTATTCTTTGTTTTCATCGTATCGGTGATCGGTGCATTCCAATCATTCGGGCAAATCCACATCTTGACGCGAGGCGGTCCCATGAATACGACGGATGTAGTCGTGTACAACATTTATCAGGATGCATTCATTAACTTCCGCTTCGGTATCGGGAGCGCTCAGGCGCTCGTATTGTTCGCAATCATCCTGGTTCTGACCCTTCTTCAGTTCAAATTTTTTGAAAAGAAGGTGCATTATCAATGACCTCACGTCTGCAAAATACGACCATTTACATCGTTCTCGGGATTGCCGCTGCGCTGATGTTGTATCCCATATTATTTACCTTCTCCGCTACCTTCATGACGCAGGCCGAATCATCATCCTATCCTCCTAAGCTGATTCCTGGAGGGCTGTATTGGGAAAACCTTCTGCAGGTGGCGAAGCTTGTCCCGATCTTCAAATTCATTACGAACAGCTTCATGATCTCGACTGCCATTATGATAGGACAAATATTAACGGCAAGCTTGGCCGCTTATGCGTTTGCTTTTTTAAGATTCACTGGTAAAACGGTACTGTTCGCCCTGTTCCTCTCCACCATGATGATCCCTTGGGAAGTCACTATGATTCCGAACTATTTAACCATTAAAAGCTGGGGTTGGCTGGATAGCTACGAAGGACTGATCATCCCCTTCCTTGCTTCCGCTTTTGGAACCTTCCTGCTTCGCCAATTCTTCCTTCAATTACCGAGTGAATTGTTCGAGGCAGCGAAAATAGATGGATGCGGACATATTCGGAGCTTTTTCCGACTGGTGCTGCCATTGTCCCGACCGGCTTTAGCCACACTTGGAGTGTATTCCTTCCTGACTCATTGGAATATGTACCTATGGCCGCTGCTCATCACTAACGGAGAGAAGATGCGCACCGTACAGATCGGCATCAGCATGCTGCAATTCGAGGAAATGACCTCGTGGAATCTCGTATTGGCTGGAGTTACTTTAGTGCTGCTGCCCTCCTTACTGCTGCTCGCGCTTGGAATCAAGCAGCTTGTCCGCGGCATTACTGCGGGTGCAGTCAAAGGCTGACCGGTTGCAATGAGATTATTATGCGCCGGTAGGCTTAGGCGCTCTATATAGATTTACTCAACTACAAATTAAAGGGAGCGAACCTTACAAATGAAAAGCACCACTTTGAAAAGAATCAATATCAAGAGCCTGATCACGTTGTGTATGGCGGTTATGATGGTGTTTTTGGCAGCATGCGGCAATACCGGAAACCAGCCTGCAGCGAGCAGTGGAAACAAAGATGCAGCAGCACCTGCACCAGCAACTAGCAGTAAGGGGCCGGTAAAGGTCATTTGGTGGCATTCGATGAGCGGTGAGCTCGGCAAAGCAATCGACAAGCTGGTTACCGACTATAACGCATCCCAGAAAAATGTTATTGTAGAAGCGGTTTTCCAAGGAACCTACGATGAAAGCTTGAACAAAATGAAGGCATCCATGGATTCCAAAAGCGGTCCTGCGCTCATTCAAGTATTCGAAATCGGCAGCCGTTTCATGATTGATTCCAAGGCTATTACTCCTATGCAAAAATTTATTGACCAAGATAAATACGATCTGACCCAGCTTGAAGAAAACATTCTTAACTACTATAGAATTGACGGCAAGCTGAATGCGATGCCTTTCAATACGTCCAATCCAATCCTTTATTACAACAAAGATATGTTTAAAGCAGCAGGCCTTGACCCGGAAAAACCTCCAGCAACTTACGAAGAAGTTGCCAAGGCAGCTAAAGCATTGACCAAAGACGGTAAATCCGGCGCTTCCTTCGCCATTTACGGCTGGTTTATGGAGCAGTTTTTCGCGAACCAAGGTGCAGAATTACTGAATAACGGCAACGGCCGCAAAGGTCTAGCTACCGAGTCCATGCTTAACAGCGATGCAGGCGTTAAAACTCTTGCTTGGTGGAAGCAAATGGTTGACGATAAAACCGCATTGAACCTGGGACGCAAAACCGATGATACAAAAAAAGCATTTATCGCAGGCCAAGTTGCTATGACGCTTGATTCCACGGGTTCCCTTCGCGGTATCGTAGACGGCGCGCAAGGTAAATTCCAAGTAGGTACCGGCTTCCTTCCGAAGCCATCCGATGCTAAAGACGGCGGCGTTATTGTCGGCGGCGCAAGCTTGTACATCTTGAACAACCGTACCGATGATGAGCAAAAAGCGGCTTGGGACTTCATTAAATTCCTGGGAGAGCCTAAGCAGCAAGCTTACTGGCATGTAAATACCGGCTACTTCCCGATTACGAAAAAAGCGTATGACGAGCAAACCGTAAAAGACAACCTGCTTAAATATCCGCAACTGAAAACAGCTGTTGATCAACTGCATTCTACAAAAGCTAACACGGCTACCCAAGGCGCAGTAATGGGCGTATTCCCTGAGGCACGCCAGCTGACCGAGGGTGCAATTGAAGAAGTGCTGAACGGTAAAAAGCAGCCGAAAGAAGCTTTAGACGCTGCCGCAAAAGAAATTTCCGGCAAATTGGGCACTTACAACAAGACGGTGAAATAAGTCGGTCTTGTCGACCAGCCTAACTGAAGAAGCCTCCGAATCCACGATAGAGTGGAAGCTGGAGGCTTCTTTTATTACCTATTAACCAGAAAAAAGGCCGGCACAGGAGTACCCATGCCGGCCCCGACAGGAAACGGGGATTCGCAATTTTTCACATAAGTCCGTATGACGTTAACTGTTACAGCGTATAACCGAATAATCGTAATCCGTCTCGCAAGGGATTCATTATCCAATAAGTGTATTTGTTTGTATCCGACAAACAACAAACGGTTTCCCCACTTTCCCGCCGCCGGATTCTCACCGGCTCCCTACCTGCAAACAGAACGATTGCAGACACGAAGCCAGGGAGAATTACCCTGACTAACGTACAGCTATCCCATATAAGCAGAAGCGTCAAAATCTATGTAATGCAGATGATTGGATTGCTCAATTAAAGAGGACAGCTTCGTCACTTCACGTTCCTTCTTCAAGGACTCGTTGCGGTATGATTCCGGATCGTACAGGGCTACTGTGAATAAGCTTGTAGCACCCTCGCCAAATCCTGACCTCTGCGTTTGTCGCTCTAATTTTTTACGGTTGCCCAGCGACCCCAGCTGCTGAATTTCCATTCGCGTTTGCTTGGCTAATTCGATGGCTTCCAATATAGTAATCGGCTGTCCATCCCAAACAATGGTGCGTTCAATGTTAGCCTTAGCCAGCAATACATCAATTTTGCGGAAATCGGCGTTAACGGCTTCAATCTCGCGGGTGAGAACATCCACGGACCGAGCCGGTATATCAGCTGTCTCCCCTTTTTCTATGATCGATGTACTATTCATATTTCTTTCGTGAAACAGCTGGTGTAATTTCCGACCAATAGCCGCCCTTACGGATAAGGCCTCAGCCATCGTAATTTGTACTGTACTCATTGAAATGTAACCTCCTTTGTCATGCCATGTTATTAGACGCGGCTGGAAAGAAAAGGTTGCACTTTGGAATGTTGCTGAATTAACTGATAATCCAAATTCACTGGTTTGTCAATTTAATTACGTCTAGCAAGCTGATCTTGTGTTTCGTCTTCTCGTGATAGAGCCATTGATCTTGAGCATGATCGATAAACAGTACGCCGTTTAAATGGTCGATTTCATGCTGGATACATCTTGCAAGAAATCCGTTCCCCTCCAGTTCAAAGGACTCACCTTGTCTATTAAGGCTTGTTATTTTAACATAGTCGGCCCTCATCACATTCCCATAATACCCCGGATAGGACAAGCAAGCCTCAGGTCCGAGCTGCTCCCCGCTAGCTGAAATAATCTGAGGATTAATTAACTCAATTAAACCATCTCCACAATCCATAACGATAATTCTTCTAAGGATTCCAACTTGAGGCGCTGCAAGTCCGGCACGTCCGTCTGTCGCGTACAGCGTTTCGGCCATATCCTCCAGCAGTTTGATTGTCTTCGAAGTAATGGCATCAACGGGCTTAGCCGTTTTACGTAATATCGGGTCGCCAAACGGAACGATATCTTTGACACTCATCTTTATGCACCCTCCGCTTCCTTCGGTGATGTGTATACCCATAGCTCGCCTGGAGAACACTTTAATGCTGTACATAACGCATCCAATGTATCTGCCTTCATCTGCTTCGGCTGGCTGGTTAACAATGCGCTAATTGATGGAGCGGATAGTCTATAATCGGCCTTTTCCTTAAGTAGACGAGCCAGAGCCGCGCCTGACCATATTCCTCTCTCCGCCATCACTTTTCTTAACATCCATTCAAGCATTTTTAACAACTCCTTATCTCAAGAAATATTAGTTATTACCTAACTTTATTATCCAATTCCTAAATTTATTAGTTTTTACCTAATATATCATAAAAGCTGGATCGACTCAATTGGTGTAACAAACGATAATGAAGTCTTGGGGATACGTGCCACCGTTTATCTTTTTATGCTATAATGCGCTGATATAACTCTTATTGGAGGGTCTTGAATATGAAAATCTATGTCGTAATAGCACTAAGGGGAGAGCAGATGGACAATGTTTTTGTCAGTACGGAGGAAGAAAAGGTGCTGGCATTAACGCCTTCAGACTTTGATGAATGTGATGCGCTCTTTCTAGAAGTGTGGGAAGATGATGCCAAGATTGACGATTATAGGCTCCAGTAAGCTGGAAAGATATGGATAATTCCTTCTCGGGCTCGTTATTCCCTTATCTTAAGACTCGACCCACGGATAGCGTGGGCACAATGCAAAGACCGTCACGAAACTCGTGACGGTCTTTGTGGCAGACGGATCAACACACTAAAATAAGCTTATTCTTGGTTGCTACAAAACCTTCAGCTCTCTAGCCCGCTGCAGCACCTGTAATCTGCTGTTGACGTCAAGCTTTTTATAAATATTTTTCATATGCATCTTGATTGTATTAGGTTTCACATTAAGCAGCTCAGCCATTTGCTTATTTACCCATCCTTGCTCAACCATTTTCAAAATTCTCGTTTCCTGCTCAGTCAATAAAACCATGGGCATCATTGTATCATCTGCATGAATATTTACCATTTGCAGCAGCCTCTTAATATAAATAAGCGATACCGTAGTCGAATTACGGATAAAACTATGCTGCCGCATATGTAGGTATTGAGATAACAGCTTGGCGATTACCGCCCCCTCGTCAATAAAACTGCGCAGGTATCCTTGTGGCTCTGCCAGAAGCAGAGCTGCCTCCAGCTTCAACAGTGAAGCTGGCGTATCCCCCTGTTTGTAAAGCACCACGCTTTGTACAATCAGCACCCGGATTTTATCATGAAGCCGCTCTCCATCCACTAAGCGGTACAGCCGGTCGAGCAGCCCCAAAGCTTCAGAACCCTGACCGTTTGCCGCGAGTGCCTTACTCAAATGAATATACATACTGATTTGATTCATTGGTATAGAATCCGTGCTCTTCAATCCGCAGGCATGCATCCAAGCAATTGTGTTGTTGGTAAAACCTTCCATTAGTGATAGTGAAGCCTTTTCTGAATCCAGCATCATCATAAAAGCCTGCTTATCCGGTGAGTTAATCCTGAGCTTCACTTGTTCTAACAGCTCGAACGCTCTGATCGTATTGCCTTTAGCATGGCTAATCCTTGCAGCGGTAATGGAGGCCTGAACCAATATTCGCCCATAAGGCTCCATCTGCTTTTGCTTAAGCACCCGCTCTACATATATTTCTGCTTCCTCCAGCCGGTTCCACTCATACATCACCTCACCGTATGCTCGATAGAAGTACCCGACGAATGGATAATGTTTCTTTTGCTCCCATACCTTGATCCACCTCAGAAAATAATTAGCCCCTTCATGAAGATCTTCAATAAAAGCTAACAAAGTTTCATAGTCGGTGTCTTGGAGCGTATTGCCTGATATCATTTGCAGATAGCTGCCATTTGGCGCACGACGCTCGAACTCCTCAAGACATTCCGATGCTCGCTTGATATCTTTATAATACATAGCAATTTCACTTGTTATAAGCAAAAGCGAATCTGCCCACGGTTGCCACATAGGGTCAGTTAACTTATTTTGTAGCGCCAGCAGCTTGGCTTCAGCCAAGTCCAACTCCCCTGTATCCGCCAATATTTTAATATTGAAGCATTGAATACCGGGCATCATCTCCAGATGAGCCTCGGGCAGCATATTTACCCATCGGAGCAGCAGGGTCCTCTTCAATCGAAGATCAAATAAGCTCCTCTCAATCAAGGATGCGGCTTCATCGTAATGATGGCCCGCAAGATAGTGCTCTACAGCCTCTTCCATTAACCCGTTCTCTTTCAGCCACCTGGCCGCATTCGCGTGTACCTCTGCCCACCGCTCCGGAAACTTGTGACGCAGCTGCTGCTGCAAGAAATCAGCAAATAAATGGTGATATCGATACCACTCCCTCCGCTCATCCAAAGGAATGACGAACAATTGCAGCCTCTCCATCCTGTCCAATCGTTCCTGACCATTTCCCAAACCTGTAACCGTTTCACATAATGAATGATTCATCCGGTTCAATATTGAGGTAGTTAATAAAAAGCTTTGGATCTCTTCAGGCTGCTGCTCAAAGAGCTCTTCTAGCAGATAAGTGGAAATATCCCGATGCCGTCCGCTAAATTCTTTAATAATCATCGAGGGATCTTCACTGCTTTTCACAGAAAGCGCTGCCAGATGCAGTCCGCTGATCCAGCCTTCCGTGCAACGAACGAGCTCGAATATCTCTTCCTCGGACAACAACAGCCCCATACAATTATGAAGGTAGCGCGCACCCTCATCCAATCGAAATTTCAAATTCTGAACGGCAATTTTTTTAAGCTCGCCTTTGGCCCGCAATCTTGCTACAGGAAAAGGAAGCTCAGAACGACTCGCTATATACAGATGGATATTTGAGGGCAAATGCTCAAGCAAATACTCCAGTGAGGTATGAATAGAGGCAAGCTCGATCAGATGGAAATCATCAAGGATGAGTACCATATCGTCGGAAATATGGGCAAATCCATTCTGAAGCTCCACCAGGAAAGGCCCAAACACCCCTGAAATCAGCCCATCCAAATGCGAAGCCAGCTTGCCGCTTAAATTTGAATATACACGCTCGACAGCTGCAAGCACATAGCTCCAAAATTGAACAAGATCGTTATCATGGCGATCCAGGGAAACCCATACGGCAGGACATCCGCATTGCTGCACCCACTCGACCAAAGCTGTTGTTTTGCCATAGCCTGCCGGAGCCGTTAGAACGGTCAGCTTGGCTTTTAATCCCTCATTAAGAGACTTAATGAGTAAAGGACGTTCAATAAGTAATTCATTTCTTGTATGAGGAATATGCAACTTTGTACCGAGAATCGACATTTAACACCTCTGCCCAAAAACGTATTATTATAACCAATTTCCTAATATGTATAACTCATCGGTACTATCATCCAAGTATTAAATAGGCTGGATTCTTTCGCCCTATTTTCGCGAAGATCCAGCCTATTTCCTCGTTATCTATTTATTTATAAATTGCAAATATTGAAGCATTCTTTCTAGCATCAAGGTTGCTTGAGCACGAGTAGCATTTTCATGCGGAGCAAATGTAGTATCTGTCATCCCCTGAATAACGCCGGCTGCAATTGATTTAGCAACTGCATCCTTCGACCAATCAGAAATATCGGCTCGATCCGTAAACTTATTGATAACTGCACTATCCGATGATACTTCTTTACCGGCAAATTGGAATGCTCTTATAATCATGGTTACCATTTGTTCACGTGTAATCTTGGCATTAGGTTGGAAGGTTCCATCCTCAAAACCGGCAATCAATTGGGCTGCTTTAGCAGCTCCAACCGCGCCAGAAAACCAATTCGCTGAGGTAACATCAGTAAAGCCGGTCGCCTTTACTTCTTCTACAGCCAATGAGCGTACGAGCAGCGCAGCAAATTCAGCTCGAGTGATATTATTATCAGGAGCAAACTTATCGTTCTCTATACCGTTAACAATAAGCTTGCTTGCCAGCAATTCGATATCATTCTTGGCCCAGTGACCGCTAATATCGGAAAACGTTTTGGGATTGTCAATAATGGTATAAATACTGTTTCCCTTGCGGAATAACGTTGCATTCACCCCAGTAAATAACGTCGGCACAGGACTGAAAGTACCATTTGCCTCGTTGTACATAACTCCTGTCGCAGTTTTTGGATTAACAGTTGATTGCACAGGGATCGAACGTTCTACATAACGGGTAAAAGAATTGATTGGTTTGCTTGTGCCGTCACTTGAAACAATGGAAACTGTAAAGTCCACAGGCACGCTCAATACTTGCCAGCCCTGCTTTGAAGCCGTTGAATTAACAGCAGCAGCTTTGTCAGCTTGGAGCTTATCCATTGAGATAACAATCTTTACATCACTCGCCGAAACGCCTTGCTCTCGAGCTATAGAGGCAACATCCAGCTGTTTGATAGGTAGATTGTATGCGCCAGTACTTGTCTGTACTTGCAGCACTACATCCTCATTTTTAGAAGCAAGCAAACTCAACACCTGCGTAGTTAATTCCGTTTTCACTGTATTACCAGTTTCTTTTACATCCAGAACAAACACTTTCGATGCTGATGTAGCCGAAGATGACATAAGCTCCGTTAGCTTCGAAGAATCAAAGGTTACCGTTACAACTCCATTCGATAATGACTCCTTGATCGCAGCGGTCAAATTTACGGTTCCAGTCGAATTATCTGTTGGTTGGCTTGTTGTTGGGGGGATGTAGACTCCACCGCCACCGCCGCCGCCACGGCTGCCTCCGGTTTCAGTTGAACTCGGATTGTTAACGGTTATATTCTTAAGTGCAAACTCCCCGCTCGCTCCTCCATAGCCCGCGATGATTGTCATTGTCCCCGTTTTATTGGAGGGTAATGTAAAATCAAAGCTGTATTGTCCATTATTGTCTTTGCCATATATCGCGTCCACATGAATAACATAACCGGTGCTATCCACCATTTTGAACGTAATGTCTTTGCCCGCAGGGGAACTTCCTGTAATATGCAGCTGACTTCCAACAACATAAGATGTATTGGTGGTGGAAATGGTAACTGGTGTAGTTGCTGCATAGGCTGAAGCTATGAATGCAGTTGGTGCAATTGGAGTTAGGCTTACAGCTAGTAGTCCCAGAATGACTCCGGGTATAAGCGATTTTTTCATCACTTGAATGATCATCCCTTCTTATTTGGAAATTGAGGATGATGGAAGAATCCCCTCCATCATCCTCACTCCATTATTCAATCTTCATTGAAACCATTTGACTCAGCAGCTGTGAGCCGGTTGTACCGGTAATGTTATCGAAGAGATACGCCTTGACTGTATAATCCGTCAGAGAACCTGTAATGTTATCGAATGATTGGTTAACCACTGTATTGCCGACTATGTCCTGCTGGGATGCTATCAGTTGTACCGGCACTTGTGAATTGCCCGTTCCCTTTAAAAGCTCGAATATAATGACTTCGGTCCCTGCGTGATCTTTTACCGGCTGTATCGTGATACTTACAGAAAGGTTTCCAGTTCCACCGCTGCTCATTTTGCTGGAAGCTATTGCGAAATGCCTTCCATCAAAAATCCCGCTAAGTGCCAAGGTGTCCATACTTTCGATAGATGTGCCTAAAGCATTTTTCAAGCCGGACACGGTAATGCTATCCCCTATTTGAATGGTTGAGCCTGCGACATCCGTTACCGTGATGGTAAGAGTTTTGCCATTGTCGCTCCATTTGCCATTGTAGGCGGCCCCCAAAACCTTCGGATTTGCCGTTGTTCCGAATTTGACGAATTGATTCACCGCTGCAGCATTCAACAGCTCTCCGCTTTGGTTCGTAGGCATATCAAACGTGATGGTCAGGATATCATTGTTACTGATTGCTGATGTAGTTTTACTTGTGTCAGCACTCGAAGCCAAAATGCTAAACACCTTTGGAATGTTCGCTTGACCGAAAGAGCCTCCGATTACGTACGTGCCGGTTACTTTGACCGTCATCGTTACATCGGTAATGTTTAAGGAATCTAATGTAATGGTGCCATTATCCTTCAATATAGGGTTAGGACCCAGTTTCCCTAATGTGATTTCCAATGTTCTCGGGTTTAACCATTTCCCAACTGCGTTCGCTCCCAAAATGCTGGACAAACTCGAAACATCCAGAATACCTCCGGTTACCCCGTTCGTATTCGAAGCAAACGTAATCGTGATCTTATCTCCTTCTCCAGCTCCTGGATTAGCTCCATCGTTGGAGGCATTCACGCTGATAACGGTCGGGGCTACACCGAAGGTACCTGTTAAGGCTTGTATAGCGGATGTCCCGGTTAGATAAGCGATTTTATTGCTGTCCATTAAGTTAAGTTTGGATAGATCTATTGTATCTCCGGTCTGTACGGTTGCGTCTGATTTGATGGTTATCGTGAGCACAGTTCCGGAACTCCATGCAGCTTTTGCACCAGTACCGAATGTATGGTTATTGGAGACGATAATTTTCGATACATCTACCGGGATAGTTGTATCCATTTCAGTACCAAATAATAATTCGATCGTTCCCAATGTGTTGGAATCACGATTGTTGGTTGTTGCAATAGCATTCGTATATTTCGGAAGGATAGCAGGCATGAAGCTTCCGCCAAGTGTAATACTCGCAGGATTCAAAGGTACCGTACCTGTTGCATCCTTTATCCCAAGGTTAGTTAGATTAAGAATGTTTCCGACCTGCAGGTTTGCGTAAACAGCTCCGCTTACCGAACCCGAATATGTTGCCAGGGAAACCGTCAATACCAGTTTATCCTCGCTCCACTTAAAAGTGGCATAATCCCCTATAGTGCTATAGGTACTGCCGGTAACAGTAATCAAATTTTTCGTGTTTGTTGTCCCTGAAGGTGGTGACGCTCCATTAGTAGGAGAATTGAATGTAATTATGATGTCATCGCCTGCTACAGTATTCAAATGATTACGATCTACAGCTATCGCAGACACGAATTTAGGCGCAACCGCAATCCCGAAATCACCGGTTATGGATATGTTGGGTTGTGGTGCCAAAGGAGCTTGGTTCGTTGCATCTGAGATACCACTCGCTGCTAAGATATTGATCTTATCATCCTTGGTTATTGTAGGATTGTCGCCTAATACGATGGTCAAGTGAGTATTATTAGCACTCCATGAATACGTTGGATTAGTGCCTAAATTATGGGAATTGCTTACGGCTATTTTCGTCAAATCGATATTATTCCCGCCATTCGTCGGCGTATCAAAGATGATCTGCAGCTCGTCCCCTTTTCCTGCATTCGGTTTTCCGTCTCCATTAAGCGCATTAATCGCCCTAATCACCGGCGCTACCGCTGTACCGAAGCTGCCTTCGATTAGGCTGCTCTGTGCAGCCAAGCCTAGTGTGCCTGTTGCTGCGTCTACTATGCCACTACCTGCTGCAATAGTAACAGTGTCCGTCGTCGCGATGTTTGTTCCTGTACCGAGCGTAATGGTCAAGCGCAGTTTATCGCTGCTCCAGCTTTGGGTCACACCGCTCGTACCCAAAGTATGTCCACCAGTAAAGCTTAGTTTGGTCAAATCTACTGTTCCAGTTGATGGCGAGTTCAGTGTCAGGACTAACTGATCACCTGGGCCAACTGTCGGCTTGCCATCTCCATTCACTGCTGTAATGTTAGCAATAATCGGAGCTACCGCTTCACCAAAGCTGCCGGTTATAGAAATGTTGGATTGAGCCGCCAATGGAGCTTGGTTCGTTGCATCTGAGATACCACTCGCTGCTAACACACTGATCTTATCACCAACAGTTATTGTCGGATTATTACCCAATACGATGGTTAGATGTGTATTGTTTGCGCTCCATTCATAGCTTGGGGACATCCCTAAACTATGAGAATTGCTTACGACTATTTGGGACCAATCCGTAATATTGCCACCATTCGTCGACGTGTCAAAAATGATCTGCAGCTGATCCCCTGCTCCTACAGTCGGTTTTCCGTCTCCATTAATCGCATTGATCGCCGTTATCACCGGTGCTACCGCTGTACCGAAGCTGCCTCCGATTAGGCTAGTCTGCGCAACCAACTCTTTCGTGCTTGTCTCTTTATCCTTAATGCCGCTTCCTGCTGCAATAGTTACAGTATCTGTCGACGCGATATTTGCTCCAGTACCGAGTGTAATCGTCAAGCGCAGGTTATCAAGGCTCCAGCTTTGTAATACCCCGCTCGTACCCAACGTATGACCGCCGGTAAAGCTCAGCTTGGTCAAGTCTACGACTGCTCCATTAGACGGTGAATCCAAAGTAAGAACTAATTTATCTCCAGCTCCTACCGTTGGCAGACCATCACCGTTCAACGCCGTAATCTTCGTCACTATCGGCGCAACCGCTACGCCGAAGCTGCCTCCAATGGTCAGTGCCGGTGTTCCAGACATTGCCACTTGGTTCGTTGCATCGAAGATGCCACTTCCGCTTCCAATTGTCAGTTTATCCGTAGTTGTAACGACCGCATCAGCACCCAAGGTAATAGTCAGACGATACTTGTCTGTGCTCCAGCTTGATGTTGATGAAGTACCCAACGTATGACTATTGTCTAGCACGAACTTCGTCAAATCTGCCGCTCCCCCGTTGGTCGGTGTATCGAATACAACCACCAGCTGGTCTCCAGCTCCTATTGTAGGGTTGCCATCACCATTTGCTGCGTACACACTTGTTACATTCGGGGCTACTGCAACACCGAAGCTTCCTAAGATGCTAATTCCGCTTATTGCAGCTACTTCCTTTGTGCCTGATGCCCCGTCTACAATACCACTGCCTGCTGCAATAATTACTTTATCCGTCGTCACGATATTTGTTCCTGTACCGAGCGTAATGGTCAAGCGCAGTTTATCGCTGCTCCAGCTTTGAGTCACACCGCTAGTACCCAACGTATGACCACCAGTAAAGCTTAGCTTGGTCAAGTCTACCGCTGCCCCATTCGATGGTGAATCCAGTGTAAGAACTAATTGATCGCCAGGGCCAACCGTCGGCTTGCCATCTCCATTCAATGCCGTAATGTTCGTGATTATTGGCGCAACAGCTACACCAAAGCTTCCAGTGATGGCAATATTATTGCGCGCAACCAACTCAACCTGATTCGTTGCATCCTTGATCAGGCTTGATGCCAGCACACTAATCGAATCATTCGTTGTTATGGTAGGATTGTTGCCTAATACTATGGTCAAATGAGTATTATTAGCACTCCATGAATGCGTTGGAGTTAAACCAAAATTATTAGAGTTGCCTACGATGATTTTGGACCAATCGATATTCCCGCCATTCGTCGGCGTATCAAAGATGATCTGCAGTTGATCCCCTGCTCCTACAGTCGGTTTTCCGTCTCCATTGATCGCATTGATCGCCGTGATCGCCGGTGCGACCGCTGTACCGAAGCTGCCTCCGATAATACTGTTCTGTGCAACCAACTCTTTCGTGCCTGTTGCTTCATCTTTAATGCCGCTTCCTGCCGCAATAGTCACCGTATCCGTCGTCGCGATATTTGTTCCAGTACCGAGCATAATGGTCAAGCGCAAGTTATCAAGGCTCCAGGCTGAAGTTGCCCCAGTTCCTAACGTATGGCCGCCAGTAAAGCTCAATGCAGACAAATTAACAGAAGCTCCATTCGATGGAGAATCCAATGTCAGAACTAATTTGTCACCCGCTCCTACCGTCGGCAGACCATCACCGTTCGTTGCTGTAATATTCGTCACTATCGGTGCCACCGCTACGCCAAAGCTGCCGCCGATGCTCAATGCCGCTGTTCCAGGCAGCGCCGCTTGATTCGTTGCATCGAGAATTCCGCTCTCGCTACCAATTGTCAGTTTATCCGCGGTTGTGATGGTAGCTCCGGCTCCCAACGTAATTGTCAGGCGAAGCTTATCCGTACTCCAGCTTGAAGTTGGTAAAGTACCCAACGTATGACTATTGTCGATGACGAACTTCGTTAAATCAGTCGTTCCCCCATTGGTCGGTGTATCGAATACAACTACCAACTGATCTCCAGCTCCTACCGTCGGTTTGCCATCACCATTCGTTGCGTACACGTTTGTTACATTTGGTGCCACCGCTACGCCAAAGCTGATGCCGATTGCCTGATTGGAGACAGGTGAAATTTCGATCGTCCCTGTTACATCAAAAATTTTATTGGATGCAGCTATGTTTACTTTATCCGTCATTTGAATAGTTGGGTTATTGCCAAACACAATTTGCAAACGAGTATCAAATCCATTAATTGGGTCTAACCAATGAAAAGTCGGTGAAGCTCCAAAAGGATTCGTACGTGTTATAGCTCCCGTACTATCTGTTATCAAAATTTTCGTAGGATCAAACGTTGAATGGTCAACCGGCACATTAAATACAAATTCAAGCGTATCGCCAGCAGCTATATTTGCAGTTCCATCGCCATTCGTAGCAAACACATTACTTAATTGAGGCTGAACGATTTGCCCAAATGTTCCTGTAATGGTGCTAAAACCGCTCATGCTTGCAAGCTCACCGCTGACATCCTTAATTGCTGCGCCAGCTCCAATCGTTATTGTATCTCCAACAACAATGGTTGCTCCAGTTCCTAGTGTAATGATCAAGGACTGCCCGTCTAAGCTCCACGCAGCGGTTGCACCTGTTCCGAACGTGTGCCCTGCGCTTAAACTGATATTACTCAGAATGCTTGTTGTCGAAGGCTTGTCCGTTACAGCCGTAAAGTAAACGGTAACCTTATCCCCCTGATTAGCTCCGCCGTTACCTGTATCATTGGTTGCAACGATACTATCAATAGCAGGGAGAACTCCAAATCCGAATGTACCGCCAATTACTGCGGTAATCTGCGGGATGCCTCCTTCGCTTCCCACATTCTTTAATGCATTGGCTGCGATAACCACGCTATCGCCTTTTTTTACATCAATGCCTGTTCCAGCCAGATGAATCGTCATTTCTTTTCCGGTATTATCCCAGCTTACGGTTGCCGTTGAACCAAAGCTTCCAGTTCCTCCCGCAGCTTTGCTCAAACTTACCGCCGATCCCAAATTAGCTGTCCCAATGGCTTGGTTCGTCGGCGTGTCGAAATAAACCGTAATCGTATCTGTTGCCTCTGCTGCTATACCGCCTGCGACATTAGCTGCATCAACGCCTGTTGCTGCAAGGCCTCCCCCTGCATTAATAGCTGGAACTTTGCTACCAAAGCTGCTAGCAATTACTGCATTTAACTGCCCGCTTAACGCCGCACTCTCTAACGATGGGTCCTGTATGCCTTCACCCGTTGTGTCGTAAGTAATGGTATCGTTTTGGACAATGGTTGCATCAGTGCCTAATGTTACACGCAATTTCCCATTCGCTTGCCATACCGCGCTCGCTCCTGCCGCAGCCGTGCCAATTGTATGTCCATTATTCAACGTAATTTTGGCAAGTGTGGCAGTGCCGCTCTTTTTGTTAATCGGCTGGTTAAAAGTAATGTCAAAGCTTTGGCCGCCTTGTCGGTATGTTGTATTATCGTACGCTGCAGTAGTCACAGCTGCAATAGCCGTTGGCAGTGTCCCTTGACCGAAGGATGGTGCGATTGCCATCGCAGTGCTAAATCCGGTTGCTGCGCCTTCTCCACCAATGTTCTTCAACGTCAATTGCGAGTAGTCAATCGTCACTTGATAATCCGACGTTGCATACACATCGGCCGTTGTTCCCAATTTAATTTCCAAGGTTTTGTCGTCCGTCCAACTCACCGTGGAGTTCCCCCAGGTTCCTTGGCTTAATCCAAATGCACTTAATGGCGGAGTTGCTTTATCGGTTGGGATATCAAAGACAATTCGTACAGTATCATTCTCATGAGGTCCCACATCGCTCGCTGTATTATCTGCAGTTATGCTGGACACAATTGGAACTTGCGAGCCAAAGCTGCCTGTTATGGTTTGCTGAATCGATGCAGGGGCAGCTGTTTCCCCGGAATAATCCGTTAAGTTTTCACCTGTTGTATCATAGGTAATCACCTTACCCACAACAACCGTCGCATTTGTACCTAGTGTTACACGAAGTGTTGATGAATTCTGCCAAACTGCGCTTCCGCCAGTTCCCAGAGTAGCGGCATTCACTGATAATTTGCTGAACGCAGCCAAGTCTCCATTTTTTTTATTTGTTGGAGCATTGAAGACTACATCAAAGTACTGTCCATCGTGACGGTATGTTGTATTATTATAGGCTGGCACAGCCGAAGTCATCGCCAAAATTGTGGTTCCAAATGAACCGCTGTCTATCAGATGAGAAGTCGAACTAATAGCACTTGCACCCGCAGCGTCTTTGAGACCCGCGCTCGCTGGAATAGTTATCGAATCACCCTTAAACAACAGAGCATCAGCATCCAATGTTACGACTAATGTGCTGCTGTCACTCCATGAAACAGTCGGGGTGGTTCCAAATGTTCTACCAGTTGGCAGCTGCAAGGCCGTCGAAATATTGCTGCCAGTGATTGACTCATTCGTTGCAGTATCAAACACAATCGTAAGGGTGTCCCCTGCCCCAGCTCCATTCTCAACTGCCCCAGCTTCTGCAGCCGTTATACTTGAAATTGCCGGAATGCGTAAATTTGCATACGAATTTGTTACCGTTTGGGGGTTACCACCTACGTTCTTAGCATCCTCATAATCCACAGTCATGTTGACGTTATAGGCAGAAACATACAATTCAGGCAGTGCTGCAGCCCCATTTGTTGCCGTTCGAACTGGCTTGAATTTCCCTTTAAATACACCCGTATTTACATCTGTTTCAGTTACAGTCAAATTAAAGCCTATTGGATCGCTAGCGGAGTAAACATGAAGCTCCGCCGTCTCCTTCGCCATTGCATCTGTATTCAAATCCGTATCATTCAAGGTTACTTCGATGATCTCTTGACCACCTGTATTAGTGCGATCAATCGTCACAACTCCCGTCATCGTATCCTTACGCTGCAAGGAAGCTGTCACAGGTTGGTTAATTGAATTATTCGCAGTGATTGCGTCCGTATAGGTAACCGTAACCGTAGCTCCATTAACAGCATCTATAAGACCTCCGGAGCTTGTACCTATGCTGAATGTGCCCGTGAACACACCCGTATCAGCCGCTTCGGTCAGATTCAAATTGACTCCTGTCGGATTGGCAGGCGATGTAACTAGGACCGTGATCGTTTCCCCTAAAGCGAGGTTGTCCTTAAAATCAGCATCATCAACCGTAACTGTAATCGTTTCTCCAACAGCAGCCACGCTCTTATCCACCGAAACAGTACCGCTGACATGATCTTTGCGAGTAGTCGACTGAGTCAATAAAGCGACAGCGCCCGTTCCATCTCTAAGATCATTGTAAGTAACCACAGCTGCATTTGCGTTCGTAACTTTAATTTTGGAAAGTCCTGCATCTGTTGCATCTTGCATAGTAAAGGTACCGCTGAATACGCCACTATTGATTCCTGTTTCTGTAAGCGTCAGATCAAATCCTGCAGCGTCATCAGGGGAGCTGACCTTCACTTTTGCTATCTCAGTAGCATTAGCATCGAGATTCAAATCATTATCCGTTAAGGTCACAGTAACAGCTTCATTGTACGCAGCATTTGCCGGAGTGACCGTCAGTGTTGAGGATGAAAACTCTTTGCGAACCAATCGTTTTGTTGTCAAGGCTGATGAGTTGTCCGCTCTCTTATCGTCCATATATTCGATATAGATCGGTGCGTTGTTGGCAGGGCTAATATCCTGTCCTACCTTGAAAGTGCCTAAGAACACGTTAGAGTTCAAGCCGTTTTCAGTCAAAGTAATCGTCTGACCCGGTGTGCCTGCGTTCAGAGTCAAGTTAACTGTTTTCGTCTGACTCGATGCTTTATCTGTATTTAGGTCATCATCCGTTAATTCAACTCTTACTACCTGACTGTTATATACAACATCACCGATTGGAGCCTGCGATGAATTATCGAAGGTTTGGAACACGCCTGTTACATGATCACGTCGCTCGATAATTTGTAACGCTGGACTCAGCAGATCAGCCCCAAAGACACCCGGATCGAGGACTGTAACTGTCCCGCCCACTGCTACTTTAATCTCATTAGGCCCACTTGGAATGGCAGCTGGGTCTATTAATTTCAGACTAGTTTCGAAAATTCCTGAATTAGCCGTTGTTTCAGTCAAAGTCACATAAATCGGATTGCCTGTGTCATCATTGGAAACTACCGCCAGTTGTGTTGTCTCTATACTGCCGGCATTCTTATTGAAGTAGGTTCCGGCATCCGTAACTGTAATTTTCACGGATTCTCCTGCAGCTGCAAAATGCTTGTCCACTGCCAAAGTCCCTGTCGTAGCCGCATAAGCCGTCTGAGTTTGCATCATTGGCAGAATGGATCCCAACAAAACCGCAGAACTGGTTATAACACTGGCTGCCTTTTTCTTCTTATCAATGCTCGTTTCCCGTCTTTGTTTAATATCCTTTAAGCGAGATTGATTCATATCTTCTTGATCATTCACAAATTGATCTTTATCCGACATAGCAGTTAGTTCCTCCTAAAAAATATTAAATAATTTATAAGCTAAAAAAGGTTAATCCATACTATTCCAAATGATTCGCAGTGCGTCTTGCTCAATAGAATGGATAAGCTTGTCAAACATTTGAAAGGTCTCTCTCTCAAACTCAGCAAACGGATCAAGCTGGGCATAGTTCCTTAATTCAATCCCATTCTTGACTTCCTCAACAGACTCCAAATAATGGATCCAATTCCTGTCAATAGAATAAATGAAAGCTTGCCGCTTCAGTTCCAATCCATCGCCTGCACATGCTTCTTCTTTATCCTGGTAATATTCCATAAGCTGTTCTGTGAACATACCGCTCAGTTCATCCAACTCTAATTCGTGCAATCGCTCCAACCTGAGGGGCCTCTTATATGGGAATACTGTGCCCAAGCTCATCGTTAATCCGATCATATCCCAATCTTCAGGGAGCGGCCCCTTACAGAACTCAGCAACCTTTTGTTGAATGGTTTTCTGGATCATGTTCTGAACCTTGAAAGTCAAATCAGCCGCTTCCAGCATCTCGTTTCTCATAGAGTAAATAATTCTGCGCTGCAAATCGAGAACCTGGTCGTAAACCATTACACGCTGCCTAACCATCTGCATCTCGCCCTCAACATGTGCTTGCGCATCCCGAATACCGCGAGCATATCGAGGATTGTTTATGAGTGAAAAATCACTGGTATTGAGGCTGAGAAGTTCGTCCATCAGATGGTCGGGATAATAGTTCATTAACAAATCATCCTCAAAGCAAATAAAAAATCGTGAGCTCCCACAATCGCCTTGCCTGCCGCTTCTGCCACGCAATTGATTGTCGATTCTCAGAGAATCATGTCTTATTGTCCCTATGACCATAAGACCTCCTAGCTCCTCTACTCCCTCGCCAAGCCGGATATCCACACCTCGCCCCGCCATGTTTGTTGAGATAGTCACAGCCCCACGCTGTCCAGCTAGACGAATTACATCCGCTTCTTCCTCATAATTTTTCGCATTCAATACTTTATGAGGTATATTTTGCTCCAGCAGCATAGCGCTCAGCCGTTCTGATTTCTCAATCGAAGCGGTACCTACCAATACGGGCTGCCCTCTAGCGTTTACACCGATAATTTCCTGTACGACTCTATTAAACTTTTCTTCTTCGGTAACGAATAGCTGATCCGGATGATCAACACGATTAATGGGCTTATTCGTAGGGATAGCTATAACATCAGTACCGTATGTCTTCATGAATTCATCTTTAACCTCGGTCGCAGTCCCGGTCATACCGCTAAGCTTGCCATACATTCGAAAATAGTTTTGCAAGGTAATAGTCGATAATGTTGCTGGCTGTCCCATCACTATAATACGTTCCTTGGCTTCGATAGCTTGATGCAGGCCTTCAACGAAACGGCGTCCAAACAACAGTCTTCCTGTATTTTGATCGACAATAACCGCCTCAGTCTTCGCCTGTTCATTCTTTACAAGGACATAGTCAACATCTTTCTTCAAAATAAAATGGGCTCGCAGCGACTGCAAAATTTTATTGTAAAGATCAGCATTGTCTATGTGCATCATATTGGTGAGGCCCAATGCCATTTCGCATCTATCAACCCCCTTCTCAGTGAGCATGATCTGTTTGGTTTGTTCAAAAATCTCATAATCTTCGCTCGTCAAGTCCTTAACAATATTATCTATATAATAAAAATACTCAGTACCTTTTCCAGGCTCGTCAGAGATTAACAAAGGTGTACGAGCCTCATCAATCAAAATGCTGTCCACTTCATCGATGATGACATAGTTCAGCTTGCGCTGGACACGATTAGCCCTGTCATAAACCATATGATCGCGCAAATAGTCAAAACCGAGCTCATAATGGGTTGCGTAGGTGACATCACATTGATATTGAGCTTGCTTTTGGGAAATCGACATATTGCTTTCGATACAGCCCACAGTAAGACCCAGAAACCGAAAAACCTTCCCCATCTCCGTGCTGTCTCGTTCGGCCAAATAGGGATTGACGGTAACCACATGTACCCCTTCACCTGACAAAGCGTTTAAATAGGCGGGGAAAACAGCAACGGCCGTTTTACCTTCTCCTGTTTTCATTTCTGCAATATTTCCTTCGTGTAGAACAATCGCTCCCATTAATTGAACATCATGAATCCTATATCCAAATACTCGGAAGAACGCTTCCTTCACTAGGGCGTAAGCCTCAGGCAATTGATCGGAGAGGGACATACCGTTCGCAATATTTTGCTGCATGACTTGGGTATGCAATAAAAGCTCATCATTCGAATTATTTTCAAAAGCTCTATGTAATAGATTTATTCTGGCTATAAGAGGCTTATACTTGGATAGATTGCGATCCACAGAGGTCTTGCGATAGTAATCACGTAATAATCCGATCATATTAGCTTTACTACCTCCATTCCTTACCCGTACCTTTCATTTAACAAAAAACTGGGTATTTAAGACTATAAAATAAGATATTCCCCAAATGCTAATAGTTACTTAGACCTTCATTCCTATATAAATAATCAATATTTCAACAAGATATTGGGCCTTATGCAACAGTATCCTAATTTTCGACAAAAATAAATCCCCCAAACGGGGGGTTAGGGGTGTAAGAAGTAGGAGTTACCAGGAGGTTATTCCTATTACCATATCCCCCCCTTTTTCCAGCTGCAAAGCCTGCAATCTGCTTCAAAGTCAAGGAGGATAGGGATTAATTGGTTATAATACTAAATTAGGACATTGCAAAATTGGAAAAAAGAGAGGAGTTGGGAGGGGAAGCGAGGGGTGGGGGTGAGTATTTAAATAATCATCTGAAACATGATTCCATCAACTCTGCTTGCTGATTTATATTTATTTTCTCTTGTTGTCCTTGTCATCAATCTCCATATATTCTTCTAATTCCTTCTCAATCTGTTTATTCTGCTCAATTAACTCAGCATGATCTTTCTCATTTAATTGCTCGGTTTCCAATTCCTTTTCAATCTCATCATTACTCATGTTAAAATCATCTTTATCTTCTATACCCAGCTTCTCCTTTATCCTCTGTAAGTCGGAGTGAATTTCTTTGTTTCTTATATGGGTACTTAAAACTAATCCAAATATTACTGCTATAAGCGCCAATATTCCATACGGGCCAAGGAAAAGCGAGATTAGAATGGCTGCTACTATGGCGGTTATTGTACCAAATATGGTCATGTTTTCTTTGCCTCTCTTTTTTTAATTTCAATAAATTTGGCAATCAGTCAGCTTAGGTTAAACTCATCATTCATTGTCATTTTATCCCTCTATTCATGGTTTTTCTCCCCAGACTGATATTCTAAGTAATACCACATTATGGTACAACAAAGCTCAAAAACCCCTAAAAAATGTTAATTTTAGAGGTCATTTATCGCTAAAACTTTTCAACCAAACGGGTCAGTCCGCTTTCCGGGATCTATGGTTAACTCCCCAATCGTACATAATTTCAAAAATAGGCTCCAGAGTCTTTCCGTATTCACTCATTTCGTATTCAACCCGCGGTGGCATTTCCGGAAATACTTTGCGGCTAATTAATCCATCCTGTTCCAGCTCCTTAAGATGCTGAGTGAGTACCTTCTGCGAAATGCCGGGAATTAAGCGACGGAGCTCATTATATCGCCTTCCGCCTTCGTTAACATGCCAAAGTATAAGCATTTTCCATTTGCCGCCTATCGCTTGAATCGTTGTCCAAACATGAATATAGCAGTCGATATCCTCTTCGTTGTACCCTGACTGAGACCTCAAAAAATCTAAATCCATTGATTTCCCTCCCCTATTTTAAAAAATTGGTATACTGGCTAATTTGCATCCTATCCTATTTACCCGATTAAAAAAAATCTTTTATATCTCATTTTTATTAAGCCAACCGATCATTGAGTCGCACCATTCTATACTGCAGCTCTCGAATCTAATTCCCATCTCAATAACGGCCACAGACGAAAACAACGGATGATCGCCGGTTAATCGTTCATTCTCCTTACGAATTGAAGCAAATTTGCCCTTATATTGCTCCATGCGCTGCTCATGCTTCCGCTTTTTCTCCTCTAGAATCGGAATCAATATTCCCGGCTCCACCAGCCACGAGCTGTATTGCTTAAGCAGAAATTCCTCCCAATCGCCCAGTGAGCCGCAATCCCACTTATGGAATAAGCAGATTCACAGGCCAAGTACGTTTTCATTCGTAGTGGTGGCCGTCAGGCCTTGTTAATTGAGAGAGCACCTCTTGGATATTACCATAAAATTACAATTAAGGGATCCCTTTCCAAATCATGCCACAACTCGGGGGACGGGGGATCGAATACTGGGGATCGGTAATCGAGTGGCGTGGGTCGGGGATGGATTCCGGAGGTCGGATTCCGGGGCGCGGAGGGCGAGTGCCGGAAGTCGGTTACAGTATTTCACTGCCCCAGCCCAAACGAACCTCACGCAAATATCAGGAAAATGTCCTGTTAATTACCCCGAAAATAGCGTTCTAAGCCCTATAACTGGAATTTCTCACGCTAATTTTAAGGATTTTGGCTAATCTCAACCATATCACCTCTATTAGCAGGAGTTTTTCCAGTTAGATTGCTTCCAATCGATATCCAGGCTGAATTAACGGGAGGATTTCCATCTATATATTTCATTTCTTTCGGCAGCCGCCCGAAAATCCGAGTCTCCTCTAGAATGAAAGCAGCCTTTGAACATCTGTTTCGCGCCATAACTTAAGTAACATCCACAAGGAGTACCCAGAAGTCATAAAATGACAAGGAACGGCTGTCCCTTGTAGCTAAAGCTACTTTTGTGACAACCTTTTCCAAAATCCTCGCCTCATACCCTATTTTCGTGGCCCATTACTCCTACTCTTACTCTTCCCTTTCTCTCACCCTTACCCTTACGTATTAGCGAATAAATGAACTCCCCGGACCTTCAGAAATTCAAGCGCTTCTTCCAGCACATCAGCCTCAAAGCCAAATGTCATACGCATAATTTCCATCCAATCTGGCTTTCTAGTATAGTCGTGAACTACCGTCGATTGATCGGTTTTGATGAACAGCTTGTGGTTAATTACGGAGTAGCCGATATTTTGTTTAAACACTGTGGCTACAATTCTTCGCATAAAAGGATTATCTTCCTCGTCTCTCAAGGAATGCGTAATAACCTCATCAAAGCTCTCAAGACTTACAGGATTCCATTCAATGCACTTGGTCACGAAACTTTGCCCGTTCGTCCGCCGATCGATCCTATACTGATAATTCCCCAGCTTGGTAATCTCCACCTCTTCCCCACACCGAGAGAAACATGGCAGCTCTTCCAGAGAAAGAGGCTCAAATAATGGAGCCCCATATCCGACATCGACATAGTAAGCTTTATTATTTACCGTTACCTTAAGAGCCAAGTGAGTGTTTCCACCCGTTGCACGAATGATATCGACCTTAAAACCAAGGGATTGAAGCAGCCGTCCAAAATGTGCATTTAAAATGTAGCAATTGCCGCCCAATCCTTTATTCGTGATGTTAGTTAAATAAGTATCCATGGTTGGCAGCCATTGTTCTCCTGTTTGCCCCTGGTGCAAGTAATAATGGAATTTGCTTATGTTTTCAAAAGGGATCCTGTGCAGGTGGAGCTTCACCAAACCCCGCAAACAATCCAAGTCAGGAGTCGTCGATTCCGTTTGAAGAAGGTTCAAATATCGACTTTGGAACAACAAATCATCCATGGTTTATGGCTCCTCTCAGCGGGGTTTGAGAATCATCAGAATAAAGATGAAAACACTTAGTATTGATACCCAAAGGTGGATATTCCTCACACGTGAAAACATCGTCGAAACAAGTGAGGGAAACTGGTCATCCGTCGACACTTCCGAGGCGGTGAGTGAAGTTTGAAGCTTCTTTACTGTAGGGTTAAGTAAACCGACAATCAGAACCTCAATAATGACGTACAAAATTAATGTCCCCATAATCCAGATTTGCAGAATAGAACCATAGGAGCCTAGCCACAACAAAAGCAGTCCCGAAACCACCGCTATGGTGCCAAACATCTTAGGAAACATTTCCAGTCTGGAGACATAGTGGAGAGCTCTCTCCATTTCTTGGGTAGAAGATGTAGACTTAAGCAAAAAGGGAAACGCATACGCTGGCCCTAAACCGATAACAGCCGCCAATACATGAAGCACAACAAGCCATTCCATTTTCAACACCACTTTCATGAATATTGTCTTTATGCAATTTCCATGATAGAGGGTTTGGATCTGTACTTGTATCGGTGAGATTACGTATTTATCGTTCTAAGTAAGTTTTTTCACCCTTCAGTCTGATCCGTTAATAAGCCCTTTTCGATGATGTATCGGGTTAATGCCGTACGCGAAGTCACTTGCAATTTTAGAAAAACCCGCTCCAAATGAGTCGTAACCGTACGAATGCTCACAAAGAGCGCTTGGGCAATTTCGGCATTTGTATGACCTTTGGCAACATATATGGACACCTGGCGCTCTCTGGCACTAAGTACTGTATGAAACGGGTCTTTAGCTTTGGTCCATTCCAATCGCGTACGCTCGATAACTTGTTTGAAAAACGGCTCGCGATCCTTTTCAACTACGTAAGTCATCGTCGAAAGCGTCTCTCCGATTTTACGGGAGAGCAGCGTAATATAATCATTATCTATACGAGTAATGGAATCCTTATTCGCCTCCGTTTCTTCGTAACAGACGATGCCGATTACGGAGTCGAAAGCCATTATAGGAAAAGCGAAGAAGCTGGTGGGCAGCATAGTTCCTGGATAGGCAGAGCCTCCATCTTGAAACCGATTCTCCTCCTCGGAATTTATATGATGTAAATATCTTATCTGTGAACGAATGTTTATCAATCGGATAATACGGCGCTCCGCCGCTACTAATCCAGCCAAACGTTTCATCGGTTCAAGCGCCGATGTATTAGTACCGGCTCCTGGCACCCCTCTTGAAGCACTTAGCTGCAGAGAAGCGCTGTCTTCTCTTGTAACCCAATAGGATAATCGGTTCCATTCGAATTCCGTCCCCAGTGCTTGCAGCAAATCTGCGAACAATTCAGGTGCGGGAGCGAGGTGTAAAATTTCCTCCAAACATTTCCTAATGGAAGTCACTTGGAATATCATAGCAGCTCGTAGGTTTACAGAGTTGGAGAATCCGGCCATCCAGGAAACGGTATGAAGATCATGACGCATCGCTTCAAAGAGAGGACCTTCCATCTCCGAATGGATATATTTTACAGTAAGCTCCCAATGGTAGAGATCGTTAGGATTGGCAATCTTAATACTGGCCAGCGGATTTTGTTTAAGGTTGCTTTCGGCCTTATTTAAGAACTGATTCGCTATGGCAACATGATCTTCATCGATATACCATACCCTGGATAGATTAGTAATGTTAGGGACTTCATCTTGGGTACTAGTAACAAGGGTGCATGGAAAGGTACCATCAAAAGCGGGCTTCATTTGGGATGGCAGCACGTTAATGACTCCTTTCTGTTAATAGAGCTCCTGCATGGGGACCAGGGGTTTGCAGGTAAATGCTCCGCACACGCAGACTTATAGCAAGACAATTGGAATTGGCTACTGCCACCAGAGGGAGGAGATGTGGAAAATATTCAGACGTCCATTTCCGCTGTCTTTCCATTAATTCACAATCTTCCTTCAAAACGGGTTGAACCCGGTCGAAGGTTCCTTTTATCTGATAGGATTCATTATCCGGTCCCGCTGTCAAAAGTACGGCCAGCCAACTCAGCTCTTGAATGTATTCGTTTAGACGCAGCCATTGACTTTGTAATATACAAATCCAAACCTGATCCTTCTCCAAATCTGCTCTGGCTGCATACCCGCGGCAGCTGAAGGGTGCCACTCCACGTCTCGCCGCGGCAACATGGATAAAAATAGGAACAGGACGCTCCATAAATCGAATAAACTCCGCAGGCCATCGGTCCATGTCATTTCCCCCTTCTACAACAACATATTACAATTGTAAGAAATATTCCAAAGCGTGTAAATCAATGAAATTCACGAAGCACTTGGAAAGATCGAAAGCCGCATCTTATCCATTTCTAACTTAAGAGTAACTATCAGATAATAAAGTGCCTTCTTGCGTGCTGCAAGTTGAAGCTTTACATTATAAGCAAAGGAGCGTGTGTAACAATGTCAAATAAATGGGATGGAAAAGTAGTTATAGTTACTGGGGCTTCCAGAGGGATTGGGCAGGAAATTGCTGAGCAATTCGCCATAAACGGAGCAAAAGTTGTAGTGAATTATGCCAATCGTGCAGATAAAGCCAATTCAGTCGTCGAGGGCATCCAAAAAAATGGTGGAGAAGCCTTAGCCATTCAAGCCGATATTAGCCGTGTTGCAGAAGTGGCACTGCTATTTCAAAAAACTATCGAAGCCTTCGGACAAGTCGATATTCTCGTAAACAATGCAGGGTTGATGGTGACTAAACCAATCCAGGATGTAACAGAAGAAGATTATGATCGATTATTTGCTACAAATGTGAAAGGCACCTATTTTGCTTGCCAGCAAGCAGCCAAACATATGCGTGAAAACGGAAGAATCATTAACTTCTCTACCTCCGTCACCGGGGCCATGTTTCCTGCTTACAGTGTATACGCTGGTACTAAAGGCGCTGTTGAACAATTTACCCGGCAGCTTGCCAAAGAGTTCGGACCTAAGGGAATCACAATCAATGCGATTGCTCCTGGACCCATCCATACGGAATTATTCACAAACGGCAAGACCGAAGCGCAGATTGAAGGCATTATCCGAATGAATTCATTCGGCCGCTTGGGTGAAATAGATGATATCTCGGGTACCGTCCTCTTCTTGGCAAGTGATGAAGCCCGCTGGATTACAGGTCAAACTATTAAAGTTAACGGAGGATTTGTATAAGATTAAGGCTTCAAAGAGTCAGTGATAGCTCTTCAACTTGCCATTGATTGTGTAATCTTCTATGTTATGAGACACATTTATACGAAATTGAAGCTCTATATTGGGGTTATTGAATTTAATTGTATAGGTAACCACGTATGGAGTCTCAATATAGAATAAAGTAAGCTTTAGCGTATTGTTATCCGGCCATTCAGCGTAAGCAACAGCCTCTTGCTGGTGAAGAGACAAGTCTTTAGTAAACATATCTTCGATAGTTACGGGCTTTGTAAAATCAAACAATAACATTTTCTTATCCCTATCTTCATAAATAAGCTGAACCTCTAATTTCTCTTCCGTCTTGAACAGGTTCAGCTCCTGGAGATGGCGGGAATTTTCGTTCATGATGTAGCATTGATGACTCCTGTTCGGTACAACGTCTGAAATTGGCTTAGGCAGCGGAACAGGGTAGGACATATTAGCAAGATGCTGCTGCAACTCATCGTTATCATCAAGTGATGGATGACTATCCGGATCTAACGGGTCCATAATATGTTCAAATATTAAATCTAAAAGCGTTTGGAGCTGCTTCATGCTTGCAAAGCTTGATGTGGCGGCAATAACTATACGCTCATTCGGTGCAACAAAACATAATTGTCCAAAAGCACCATCGCCCCTGAAGCAGCCTCGACGACATAGAATAAATTGATATCCATAGCCTTGAGAGGTATCCATCCTGGTTTCACCTCTACGATTGTCACTTTGCTCCCGGGTAGCTAAATCTATATACGATTCCGAAACAATTCTCTGACCCTCGTACACGCCTTTATCCAAAAGCATTTGACCAAATTTGGCTATGCTTTCGGTAGTTAGGCTTAATCCCATCCCCCCTGCAGTAATGCCCATTGGACAGGTTTCCCACGAGGGCCTTGGTATCCGCAAGGGCTCAAACAACCGGGGCATCAAAAAATCAACCAGGCTTTCACCCGTTACCTTTTCAATAATGGCGGATAACATATAAGTAGCAGGAGTACTGTAACGGTAGTAACTGCCAGGCTCGTGCTGCACTTCCAACGATAAGAATGCTTTTACCCAGTCTTTCTCATTTGTCACATAACTATATATATTATCGTGATGGCCGGTATTCATGGATAATAGATGGTGGACGGTCATTTGCGTTAAATTTACGGATAGTTGAGCCGGTAGCTTGTCCGGAAAAAAAGAGATCACTTTATCCTGCAGGTCCAAATATCCAAGGTCACAGGCAATACCTGCAGCTATCGAGGTAAAGCTTTTGCTAAGTGAAAACAATAATTGCTGGGCATCCTTGCGATAAGGCTTGCGCCAAAACTGCGCCGTAGCCTGTCCATCCTGCAACAATATAAAGCTATTCAGCTGCAGATTCAATTCTTCAACCCGAGTAAAAAAACGCAATAAATGATTGGATGAAAGCCCATGGTTTTCTGGCAAATCGCGCCTTATTTCTGCTCTCAATTTAAATCCTCCTATTTAAGAGACGAGATGCATTTGCAGACTATATCTCCAAAACTTTGGATGTCTTTGATATAATCAAACTCCAAAGGATTAGGCTCAGTTTGATTTAACATTCTTACCGCCACAGCATTATACTCAGGTATGACCAGCACTGTATTGCCATATAAACCAAGCGATTGATAAGAGCCCTTGGGCAGCTGGCTTCCTAACTCCGAAGCAGGTCGTGGTTGATCCTGTACCCACCAGAAGAATCCATTCCGGGGTAAACTCTCGTCAAGGCTTGGGGGAGTAAGGATTGAAACCGATTGCTCCCATATGGAGCCAGGAATAATTGATTCCCCCGTAGACTGGCCACTCGTTAAATGCAAATATCCCCAATAAGCTAATTCACGTGTGCTTACAAATAGATTGGCTTCATCGCCTTGATCTCCTATATAGACATCGTTAAGCCACACCAGCTTCTCATTGTTCTCTTTTCTCCAGCCTGTTTCTGTAAATCCATAAGGTACGAAAAATCTTTCCTCCATTACATCAGCAAGCGGTTGATCAAATACGACTTGAATAATTCGAATAAGCAAATTTACCCCTGCATTATTATATTTCCAATCCGTTCCCGGCGGAAAAATTCTTTTATTCGGGCCCAGCAGACCATGCGTGTGGGTCAGCAAATGTCTTATAGTCGTTGAACCCAATATATTTTCATCCAGCTCATCCAAGTAGTCCGTAACATAATCATCGAGACCTCTTATTTTACCTTCGTGGAGGGCAAGACTAACAGCAAGACCCAAGTAAGTTTTACGGATCGATCCGATATTGAACTGGGATTCCGCGTCTACCCGTCGACCGATTCCCGTATTATCATGATGGCCAGTATACCACTCGTTAACGATACAATCATTCTGAATAACGAAGGCCGAGGCAGCGGAAGCTGAGATCAGGTTCTTTGTCCCTAAAACATATTGATTAAGCTCATTAAAAGAATCGTTCAATTGGCTTTCCAAGCGCACCATTAGTTCTCCTGTTCCAAGTAAATTTGGCTATACGGCCGATTTGTTGAAGGAATAAGTAAATACGGCCTTTCTAACCGCCTGTTCAAAAAGCTCTGTATCCGGCATAGACCGGTCTTTGGCTATTCGAATTACTTTCTCAATATCATAACTAACTCTACGAATCTGCGTCGATATGTTCCTCCCGTGAATGTCAATAATAGAATAGCTTGCACGGTTATCTCCATCGAAGGGAAGACCAATACTGCCACAATTTACAATTAACCTGCCCTTTGCATTTCGAGTAAAAGCATGATGGATATGACCAAATAGCACCATCTGGGTCGAATCCTCTTTGTGTAAGGAGTCGAGCTCATCTTCAGTCGCCCATGGCCAAATAATAGTTCCGAGTGAATGAGGCGAAGCATGGTACAATTCAGCTTGAAAATCCTCGATATTAAAAACATACTCTGTCGGTAAGTGGCCTATCCAATGTTGTTCGTCAGCTGAAAGAAGCTTTTTATTATACATAAATTGTCTCAGGTTCATGGCATCTTTATCATTCTTGGGCAGCCAATCAGAACCGTCACGGTACCGGGAAAAATAATTATCATGGTTTCCTCTAACGGAAACAAGCGGATCCAGTGAATGCAATAAATCCAAACATTCCACAGGTTGAGGACCGCGCATGACCAGGTCTCCCAAAAACACTACCGCATCCGGGCTTTGTTGACGTAAATCACTAACTACTGCTTCGAAAGCTATTGCATTGCCATGTGTATCTGAGATTACAGCAAGCCGCATGGTTTAATACACCCTTTACTTTTAGTAGTATAAGTACATTAATTTACCAATCTAAATATAACGAATGTGTGTTCGTAAAACAAGTGTTTCTCTTGTACTTGTATAAATCGACAGCTCTCCAAGTAAATCCCTTCAGCGGTCAAAAACAGCCTACTTTTCGATTTGGTACCGGGTAAATAAATAAATAAATAAATAAATAAATAAATAAAAGCCGGATTCCATATGGAGTCCAGCCTTTATCTATTTACCCATGGTTATAATCGACCACTGCAACTATGAATAATTATGAGAGGTCTCTACCGTACCGTCTTTACGGTGAATAATTGCACTTTTGTTAGCGTCAGATGCCCATTCCCGGGCTTTGTCTACGGCTTCCGCCTTCGTATCTGTACTTAACCGCGCGTAATCAGAGCCCTCCTCCTTCACGGCCCATCCATCCCCATGAGGGACGACATGGTAATTGAAGGGACTCCCCTTATACCGCATAGAGCCGGAGTTATCGTGTCCACTATGGCTATGCAGCGGATGGTCGTCATTCCATTCCTTCGCTTTAGCCGTTGCAATCGCAATAGCACTTCCTTCCTCATAGCCCTCGTCCAACAGAGCATTAGCAATTTCGATCGCTTTGCTTCTCACGCGTGACTCCAGGTTTTTCATGGAAACAGGGTAATCGTTCTTTTTCCAAGGCATGAATAAAACCCTCCTCTCGGGATTGTCTTACGCTAATACTTAGCCATTTGATCCTGAATCGAAACAATCCTTATCGCGGCGGCCAATCATTCTAATCATCATTCCATCCGAATACAATACCTTGTACAAGTACTCACCGGAGGGCGAAGATAATGAATACTTTTATATCCTATATCATTTTAGGCTTATCGCTGTCTGCTCCAATCGGGCCGGTTAACGCAGCACAGCTGGACAAAGGGATTAAACACGGCTTTCTTCACGCATGGCTCGTAGGGTTAGGCGCTATGGCAGCAGATGTTATCTACATGCTGTTCATTTATTTGGGTCTCGCTCATTTTCTCCATACACCTTTCATGAAAACACTCCTTTGGGCCTTTGGTTTCTTTGTTCTTGTACATACAGGAATCGAAAGCTTGCTGCAAATCAACAAAGGACACGCCACCCGAACCACTAAAGAAGAATCTACCGGTAAATCCTTTATCTCCGGTTTTCTGCTGGCACTGTCCAATCCGCTTAACATTTTATTTTGGTTCGGTATTTACGGATCTATCCTGGCACAAACCGTCGAGTCTTACGGCATGCGTTATGTATTCATCTATAGCTTAGGTATATTTATGGGGATTTTCCTGTGGGATATTATCATGGCAGCTATCGCAAGCACACTGTATAAATATGGAAGCAGCCAAATCATAAAGCTTATCTCAGCATTAGCCGGGATATCGCTGATCGGCTTTGGATTTTACTTTGGTTATCAAGCCTTTAAAGCATTATTTTTGTAAGTAATATTTCCCAGGGGCATGTCACAAATAACGGAATGACGTTCCGCTGGATATAAACGCATACTGTCAGCCCCCGACTTTACCGATCAGCACACCTCGTTCTGCTTTATTTTAAGGCCTCCGTAACCGTGCAGTATAAGAAAAGCGCCTTGTGGCGTCCTCGGTGGACAATTTTCGTTTGTCCACTTTGGAGAGATGGTGTGGGATTACAGTCGCTGTTGAAGTCGTGTTCCTTGAATGAAATGCTTACGGTGGGAAGAACACGAGCTTCGAAGGTAAGTTGCGTACCCGAGCATTCACCGGAGACCAGGGCGGACGCTCACACTCCTCAATCCCACACCCATGCCCTCTTCTGTTCTACTCCCCGCTTTGCGCTGCTTCCTCACTTCCCTAACCCGGTTTTCGAGCCGCTTCTCATAGCCATGAATGTACATGTACATCTAGCCCCATCTCCATTTAGAGAAGAGACATCTGCACTTACCCTAAACAACCCGCCAGTACTGAATCCACGAAAGCGAAGGTCAATGCGGAAGTAATAGTTCCTTTATCAGCTGGAACGCCCAAAAAACAGAGTGATAACGGAACCGCCAGTTCCGTTATCACTCTGTTTTTATGCATAAATGCTCAATTCGGCCAACTTAACGGAATTCCCACTTCCGCTATCTCCTTAGATTAGATTTGACTGATGGAATAACGGAACTCTTAGTTCCGTACAAAATCCTCCAGGGCTCGTCGGCAAGCTCCGGTTCAAACTTATACTTCCTTATCACTTAGAAAGGGTATCCCCACTTTAGCTGTATAGCACAATCCGGCGTGTTAAATAAGGGGTAAGCTTCGCTCACCCCCAACATATAAATTCTGGCGTGTAATATAATCCACTAAAGAAGGGAAATCCCCAGCAACTATCGAAGATACGAAGCACCTGACAAAGAGCTTCAATCTATACCTACC
>NZ_JBHTGY010000088.1:0-48925 GCF_042676305.1 Paenibacillus sp. GCM10027630
TCACTGAACCTCTGTCTCATCTCACCCACACCGGACACCTCTTCCTCTTTGTAATTTAATTATCTGCATTCTCTTATGAGGTGTCCACTTTTTATTCTAGATCTATTGCTTCTCTTATTCTAACGTAACGGATGCTGCTTATGTTAAACGTCTATTAAACCTGTACCTCAGCTTTGACCGCCTGAAGCAGCCTGGATTTCACCTGAGCTTCATAGAATTGGCGCAGCTGCACCTTTTCTGCTTCAGTAAATTGGTACTCACAATCACGTCCCTCATCTTGAGGGACGATTTGAAAAATTTCACCGGATCGGGTACAAACAAGCAACGCGGTCAAATCCGTTAAATCTGTAGGCATCAAGCTGTCCTCGGATAACTCGAAGCTCAGTTCTACATCAACCCATTGACTGTCACGCACTTCTATTGAGGCTTGTAATTGTAGAAACTTCAAATCTGCATTATGCTCTGACCCATATTGAATCATACTGCTACCTCTTTTCAATCATTCTCTGCCCAAGCTTTACCCATATGCAGTTCGTTATTTAACCAGATCCTTCAAGGCGAGCTCAATAACCGGATACTTATATTGAAATTCATATTCAACCGCCAGCAGAGGCATCACCTTCTGACCGTCAAGGAGCAGCGTAGATAACTCACCAAAGATCAGCTTCATCATAAATGCAGGCACCGGCATTCGATGTGACTTGTTCATCGCTTGAGCTAAGGCTCGTCCAAACTCATCATTGGTCACCGGATGTGGGGAGGTTGCATTTATCTGCTCAATAATATCCTCATTCTCAATACAAAATTCGATCAACCTGCATAAATCTTCTATATGTATCCAGGACATTATCTGTTTACCGCTGCCGATTCGGCCACCGATTCCAAACTTATAGGGAGTCATCATTTTGGGAAATGCTCCCCCGTCTTTCCCCAGCACGATTCCAAGACGAAGTTTAACTACGCGGGTCTGCTGAATCTGATCCATAGCCCGCTCCCATTGCTCTACAACCCCTGATAAAAAATCCATAACATTCGGGTCGCTGTGCTCCACGAAGGAGGCCTTCTCCGAAGTACCGTATATGGATATCCCTGATGCGTTGACAACAACAGACGGCTTGATCTGCATTCGGTCTACAATATTAGCGACTTTCCCTACCGTTTCAAGCCTTGATTGAAGAATTCTTTCCTTCGCCGCTTTTGTCCACCGCTGATTTATAGACTCTCCGGCCAAATTCACTATAGCATGCGTGCCTGCCATCAACTTAACATCCTTCTCCAGCTCCGACCAAGTAGCATAACGAATTAATGGATGTTTCGATGCTTGACGTTGCCTAGAGATAATGATCAGGGTATGTTTGCGTTCTAAAAAATATTGAGTCAAATGGCGACCCACAAAACCGGAACCGCCAGTAATGGCAATCTTCATCTCTGGTTCCTCACTTTCAGATTATCTCTATATATAAAAGCATTATATAACAAATTATACCCTAAACAAATCCCCTTAAAAGGACACAACAAAAAACACAACGCACGCATTGAATTAATTCCGCCAAATAGCGCCTCTAAGCCTGGTTTTATTCTTCCAAATCGAACGTAGGGACATGAAGATTTTGTCGTTTATTGTAACATCCTGTAAATTTATATTGATTACTTTTTTGGTAAAAAGTAAAATGAAGGCACTAGTAATGTATCGGAGGCTACTTGCTTGTCATTAACATTTAAAGATTTTCAACTACAGAAAATGTACGATCACGATCCTTTTACGATATACCGGGGCATAAATCCAGCCACTCAGGAAGCTTGTTGGATCAAAGCGTTAAAAGCCGATTACCCCTCACAAGAAGAAGTTCACTGGATAACAGCTGAATACGAGAATAGTTTGCAGCTTCATTTGGATGAGATGATTAAGCCGCTGCGCCTGGAGCCTTATAATAAGACCTTCCACCTTTACATGGAATATTCCAATGGGCGACCGCTCTCTCATTTATTGGCTTCGGGTCAATTGGAAATCACGCTGTTTTTACGTGTGGCCATTGCTTGCACTTCGGTTTTACTTAAACTGCATCAATCCAAAAACATTCATTTAAACATCACTTCCCATGCCTTTATCATTGAGCCGGATAAATGGAGCGTGCAGCTCACCGATTTCAACGATCTGCTGTATCTTTCAAATAACAACCCGTCTATATACGAGCCAATGATGTTTCCAGCTAACCGTCTTCCCTATATGGCTCCAGAGCAAACCGGACGCATGAATCGGCAGGTTGATTATCGAACCGATATTTATTCTATAGGTGTTGTATTTTATGAACTGCTGACCGGTAGGCTCCCCTTTCTTTCGCGGGATGTCCCTGAGCTTGTTCACCAGCATATAGCCATGGAGCCTGATGCTCCGTCGCATATCGCATCTAACGTACCTAAGCTGATTTCTGACATCATTATGAAATGTTTGGCCAAACAGCCTGAGCATCGCTACCAAAGCGTATTTGAACTAAGACGTGACTTGGAGGCATGTCAAGAGGGCTTCCTTCAAGCAGGCTTCCTAGACTTCGATAGCTTGCCGGATCTGTCCCCTGCTGTCTCCGATAACTTCCGAATTCCGGATGCTATATACGGCCGGGAAGCAGAACTGCTGGAGCTTCGCGAGGCTTACAAGAGAACCTTGCTCGGCAGCAATGAAATGGTACTTGTGTCAGGTATGTCGGGGATTGGCAAGTCGTACCTTATTCAACAGTTTCAGAAATCAATTCAGCGAGAGAAGGTACTGTTTATTTCCGGCAAATTCGAACAGTACAACCGAGATACTCCCTTCCAAGCTATCATTCAAGCTGGTCAGCAGCTCATTCAGTACGTATTAACGATGCCGGATGAAAAATTTGCGGTTTGGAAGCAGAAGCTTGCTCATGCTGTCAGCCCGAATGGACAAGTGTTGATTGATTTGATCCCTGACATGGAGAAAATACTCGGCAAGCAGCCTCCGCTTCCAAAGCGGCCTCCAGTCGAAACGCATAATCGTTTCCTGCACACTTTGCAGCAATTTATAGACGTTTTTGCAGTAAAAGAGCAGCCTCTTATTATTTTTATCGATGATTTACAATGGGCGGACAATTGTTCCTTACAGTTGATTCAAGATCTGGCATCACTTGCAACTTCTTCATATCTCCTGTTCATTGGAGCTTATCGAGCGAATGATATTACAGATGCACACCCGCTTCGCTGGACGATTGACAAACTGGATCGAATGTCCAATATTCATTCTACATATCTTGACCTTGAGCCGTTGAATATCGATGAAATCATCCAGATGCTTAAGGATATTCTAATGCCTGATTCTGACCTCGGGCTAGAGGAATTAGCTTCCTTAATGATTCAGAAAACGAAAGGGAATCCTTTTTTCACCAAACAATTTTTGCATTCGCTTTATGATCAGCAGCTGCTTGAATTTAATTACGAAAGCAGTCAGTGGAGCTGGAGTATTAGTAAGATGAAAGAATTCCACATTACAGACGATGTAGTCGAGCTTATGCTTGATAGAATCCGCAGGCTTGCCCATCCGGTGCAGGCTTTGCTTATGCATGCCTCCTGTATCGGGAGATTATTTTCAGTCGAGCTGCTTGCACTAACAGCTTCAATCCCACCTGAGCATATTGAAGCTCATTTGACTGCAGCATTTCATGAAGGCTTGATCCTTCCGTTGAATAAAACACAATCGGGCGACAACGCGGCAGCCTACAAGTTTTTGCATGACCGTGTACATCAAGCCGTATATTCGCTCGTTACCAAAGATCAGAAGCAAGAGCTTCATTACCAAATTGGCAAACAAATGCTGCTGTCTATAAATCCGGATGACCATTCCGACTATTTATTCGTCATGACGAATCAACTGAATATGGGCAAAGAGCTGCTAACGCTAACTCGGGAGAAGGAGCAGCTGATAGAGCTCAACTTAAAAGCGAGTAAAAAAGCCAAATCAAACACGGCATACGAAACTGCGTTAAAATACGCAACTCAGAGTTTACAGCTGCTGGATAAAAACAGTTGGATTAGCCAGTATGAGTTATCTTACGCCGTTCATGCGGAGCTCGCTGAGCTGGAATATTTATGCGGACATTTTGAAGCAGCCAAGCGCTCCTTCCAGCTCATCCTCAAGCAAGCACGTACCCAGTTGGAGAAAGCTGACGTCTACAATTTAATGATAGTGCTCTATACAAATCTGGGTCTGCATGAGCTGGCGATGCATATAGGTCTGGAGGGATTGCAGTTATTCGGAATTTCGATACCTCCGAAGGTTAACAAGGCAGCCATACTGTGGGAAATGGCAAAAGCCAGATGGAATATGACTTCCAAAAAGCCAGAGCAGCTGTTCGATCTGCCTCCAATGACGGATCATGTTCAGCGTGCCGTAATGAAGCTTATGGTTAACCTGATCCCGCCAACCTATTATTTAGATTCAAATTTGTATGTATTCTTAATGCTCAAAATGTTTAATTATTCGCTGCGCAACGGTAATTCAGAAGGTTCCGCCCTCTCCTATTCAACCTACGGCGTTATTACCAGCTCTATTATGGGCAATCTCAATGGCGGTGTACAATACGGTGAAGTCGGACTTCGGTTGAGCGATGCCTATGATTGGCTGCCTATAAAAAGCAAAGTGTATTTTGGCCATGGAGCATTCACGAGCAACATAAAGCAGCATATTAAAACCCAAATTGATTACTTGAAGCAAGCCCATCTATTCGGGGTAGAGGGCGGAGATTTTGTATATGCCGGCTATTCCATTACGTTCAGCTTCTTCCTACGGCTGTTCAAGGGTGATGCTTTGCGTGATGTTTATGAGGAAGCGGATACGTACCAGCCTTTTGTCCAACGTTCACAGGACAAGGATACGATGTATATTTTAATGGTCCTGCAAAGGTTTATGCTTTTTATGAATGAGGATTCTCTCTCCCCTCAGCCTTTGTTCATGAATACATCCAGTTTATTCATCAGTCAAGATGAGCTGCAGCAGCTGCAAAACTTCAGTAATAAAGCTCCTATACATACTTACTACGCTCTTCAGCTAATGAGTTGTTACTTACTGGACAGTCTTGAGGAAGCCAAAGCAATTATGGAAGCCGCCGAGGAAACTTTGCAAGCCGTATTCGGTCTTATTCATGTTCATCTTCATTACTTCATGAGTTCGCTTGTTATGACCGCCCTCTATTCTGCTGTGAGCAAAACTGATCAAAGGCTGTACGATAAAAGGCTGAACAAATATTTGAGGTTTATGAAAAAGTGGGCCTATCACTCGCCAGAAAACTTTTTACATCTCAAACTGCTGATGGAGGCCGAGATAAATCGAATCTATGGGAATCATCTATTAGCGGCTGAACAATATGAGCAGGCCATTTTTCACGCAAATAAGCAAGGCTTTATTCAATATGAAGCTGTTGCCAATGAATGCGCCGCGAAGTTTTACATGCAAACCGGCAAGTTAAAAATAGCCAAGACATATTGGCATGAAGCTAAAGCGTTGTACACTCAATGGGGAGCTCTAAGAAAAGTCGCTCATTTAGAGGAAATGCATCCTTATCTGATTAGCAGAAATCCTGCGGATCAAGCAGTTATCGATGTTTCTACAATGGCTAAAGCTTCTCATGCTCTTTCCAATGAGGCGGTGTTTCATAAGCTGCTGGAAAGCTTTATGAGCATCGTGATCGAGAATGCAGGCGCGGAAAAAGGGCTTTTGCTTTTGATGCGGGAACAAGGTATGTATATCGAGGTCGAGAAAATTCCGGGCCAAACCTTCAGAGCCTTACAATCCATTTCTTTGGATGGGTATAATCAAGCAGCTATTACCGCTATACAGTATGCTGTTCGCACCGAGCAAACCGTACTGCTCAACGACGCCGCTAGCTCCGACATGTTTAGCAAGGACGACTATATCCAGCGTTGCCACCCTAAATCACTGTTAATTGTACCTATAATGAAGTTGGGGAAAATGGTCGGTCTTCTCTATTTGGAAAACAATTTGGCCAGCCATGTTTTTCAAGAGCAGCGCTTGGATACGTTGAAGCTGTTGACGGCTGAAATTGCCGTAACGATTGAAAATGCAAAGTTGTACTCCAATTTGGAATACAAGGATTACAAGCTTCAGCTGCTTGAGGAGCAGGAGAAAAATATTCGATTGCAGCTTGATGAGAAGGAGCAATGGGTTCAATCTTCCGAAGCAACTATGCTGAATATTCGAAAGTCTCAGCACGAGCTTATCAATAATGTGCAAACCATCCATGCATTATTAATGATGAATAAATACGACATGGCAAAGGATTATATCTCGGTATGGTGCAAAGAGATCGTTCAGCAGTCTGTTGTAAACTCTATCAAATTTCCGGTTTTAGGTGTCGTCTTGAACAATATTAGCCTATCCTGCATATCCAATAAAATCGATCTTCAGGTCAATGGCCATCTGGAGTGTACATTTGAGAGCTTGACACTGCCGATCAGTTATTTTTCCAGCATTATGCATAATTTGCTTAAAAATGCTGTGGAAGCCATTCCTCAGGAGGACCTCTTACGAACGGTGAGGCTGACAATAGAAGAGCAGGATCACACTTATATGCTCTCTGTGTTCAACTCAGGGTCAATAGTTAAAGAGGAGGATCTTAATCATATATTTGACAAAGGCTTCTCCACCAAGCCAGGGGCTACCAACTCTGGATTGGGCTTGCATATCGCACAAAATTATTTGCTTCATTATGAGGGCTCCATCGAGTGTCATTCCGTAGAAGGCTCTGGTACGACATTTACGGTTCATTTCAAGAAAAAGTAATCGGAGGTAGTTAAAAAAGCCTTAAGCCCTTGATTACCAAGGCCTTAAGGCTTTTTCTGCCGCCATAACGATAATAGCAGGACTTCCAATTTCACTTATCTTGTGAAGCAAAATAATCTTCGATAAAGCTTAACGCATCCGGCAAGTGCTCCGTCCAATATTTCCAGTTATGCTCACCAGGAAATTGCTGATACTTGTGCGCATATCCGATCTGATTGAGATGCTCATGATAATCTGCATTAGTGTTATACAGAAAATCCTCTGTCCCACAGTCAAAATACAAGGCTGGTCTCTGTTCGTCCATAACCCGTTTACTCGCGCATACTTGCAAATCATACTCTTGTGCATAGGGTCCTTGCAGAGGCCCAATCATCCTCGCTACGTCGCTGCGGGAAAATCTCTCAGCAACATAAGCTGTTGATGTGAGTGCACCAGATAAGCTGGCAGCCGCGCCAAACAAACCAGGATTACGTAAAGACAGCGAGAAGGCACCGAATCCTCCCATAGAGAGGCCGCATACAGCACGCGAATGAGCCGCCTTGATAGTTCGATAATGCTTGTCGATATCCGGTATCAGATCATAAATGAAATATTGCTCAAAGTTACCGGTTCCATCGTACCAATCCATATAAAACGTACCTAGACCGTATTCGCCATCATTTGGCATAACCACAATACTTTTGCGAAGCTGACTCGTGGATATCATCCGGTCCAAAGTCTGTTCTGCGTTTCCCTTAAGCAGCCAATGTGATTCACTGCCATACATGCCGTGCAGCAAATAAATAACAGGATAACATTGATCCGTATCTTCATAGCCTTCCGGCAAATAGACGAAACATGATTTACGCGCAAACAATGCCCCGGAGAAAAAGGGATGCGGCCGGACAGTCATAAGAAGCTCCTCCTAGTCAAGCACGGCGGTAATATGAGCCCGTGTAACTGACCAGTGAGATGTATTCCAGACAGCTTCTTTGTTCTTGACATACAATATTTGTGGGGAAGCGTGCTTCACACCTGTATCCTCGGCAATCTGGTTAGAAACCGGACGGGATTCGATGACCTTGACCAATACGTATTCAACGCCTGTATTCGGTTCCTTTTGCAAATAGCTTTCAAATTCATCCAGAGCATTCGAGCTTACAGGGCAAGTAGTGCTGTGCTTAAGAACGACAACCGGCTTTTGTGTGCTTCCTTCAAACAGTTCATTCCATTCATCCTGGCTTGTAATTTCTTTCCATTGAGTCATTGGTATTCCCTCCATTAGTTGAAATGCATGTTTTCAAGATTTGTCATTGTAATAAAAGATCTCAGCTTCTATTGTCTTGCCTAGATGAATAATGCCATACGAATATTGAGATTGACGCCGTTTATCAGTAGGAGAACCCGGATTGAACAGAAGAACGCCATTATGCATACCTTGGTAAGGCGTATGGGAGTGACCGAAAATAATCACATCAACACTCATGCCGTTAAATACGTCCAATGCTTGCTCCAGCGTTGATTTCCTTCCTCCATCCCCGTGGACCATTCCTATTCGATAATTACCCATTTGCAGCACCTTACAGCGTCCAAAACGTTCAACAATATCAGCACCATCATTATTGCCTGCAATACCGTCGATCGGAGCAATCCGCTCAAACAAGCCTACAACCTCTGCGTCCATCCAGTCGCCGGCATGCAGAATCTGATCTACTCCCTGCAGCCCTGCAACCAGAGCCTTCGGAAGCTGCTTTGCCCGCCCGAACATATGCGTGTCGGATACAATCCCTAAGCGCACTGAGATCTTCTCCTTTCTATTGGCTTTCCGAATGGAAAGACTGCATGGGATGCATTCGCAAAGTTTTGCTTCAGCAAAACATGCATCGTAAGCATTAACTGCAACTTGCTTCATTTTACCATAACTAAAGGAAAAGAAAAAAGCATCACAAGGATGCTCTAATCTCATCGATACAAATCAGGTTACTTGGTTACTCCGAACCAATCCAGTACCTGGGAAGCAAGAAGCTTTCGTTTGCCTTGAAACTCATGATAAATGCTCATTTTAAATTGCTTTAATGACTCGATTTTAAACAACAGGGTATCATCCTGACGGACTATCCTATAATCATGTTCTCCCAAAGTAACCCGTTTGTCAGTATCCTCGGGAGCCGTTTCCAGATAAAAGGTTTCATCAATATTCACTTTGCCGTTACTGTCAGTAAATTGAATAACCAGCTTGCTGCCTTCGTTGCTTGTTTCGTAATAGCTGTCTTTACTTAAATTATACGTGAAATTAACCTTAAGCTGTTTATTGTCCAACCATGTCTGGATATTGCTCAAAGAAATGGTATATGGATAAAAGGTAACATCCTTCAGTGTTGGATTTATTGCTTCGTTCAAAACCGCCAGATCCATCTCTACAGCATTGATGTAAGCATCGGCTTTATCTTCAACTCCGCTAAATCTTTGTTCGGTAACCGATTCACCAATAACAAGCCTTAATCCTTTAGTGCTTAACTCCTTAGGAATCTTGCTGGAGAAGGATAGAAGCGCCTTGCCTTGCGGATTCAGCTTCTGTTTAACCTCACGTATTTTAGTTGGATACAAAGCGTCTTCTTCTGTTTTGAAAAAAGCTGTCAGCCGCGGAATACTATTGGAACGTTTCTCCAAGTTGACTACCTCCACCTGTGCCTCCAGCAAAGTACTGTTTCCATCCGTATACAAATTCAATTCGCGCGGAGCGTATTGAGCTGCACGTCCTGCACCTGTAATGGGCTGCGACTCACCATAGGAGAGATAGGGTAGCTTAACACTGGCGGGAGGCAGCTTGAATTGTGCCATTTCTTCCGTTAGGTTTGCATTCACCTTTTCTTCAATGACGAGCTTGGTTTGGGCAAATGGATACGTATAAGGGACTTTAGCAACCACTTGCACATGGACAGGCACACCCGGCGGTACGCCGACTGCTCTGTCAGTCTGAATTACCTTCGCCTCCACTACGACCCCTCCATCCAGCTCATAGTAGGCTTTTAAAGCCGGAAAAGGCAGAGCATCCGCTTGATTATGGGAAACGGCCAAATCTGTGGTCAGGATATCCTGATCCTCCCAAGGGGTACGGCTTAGCTTCTCAGCCTTTAACAAATAGGTTCCCTGAGAATTCAGGTACTCTACGCTATCACCCAATTGGGGAATATCCGAGGAATCCGTTGGTATTCGAAGCGCGGCCATGGGATAGCTCAGCTTGAGCTCATTGCTTACAGTCACCGTCTGATTAATCAGCAAATCCCATACCTCTGAAGCCGCTGACACCGGCAGATGAACTGCCTTCAGCTGCAATTCTTCTGTCACCTCAGGCTGTAACAGCAGGGAAGCTGCACCTGTTTCCAATATACTCTCAAGCGGGTACATAGCACCGTTGGCGGCACGCAGAGTGTACTGATAGGCCGGCATGCGGATACTGGCTTTCCCCTTATTCGTCAACTTAAGCAGTAGCTTGTAAGATAAGGTACTATCCTTTTGCTGCAACGACCAACGGGATACATCCAGGACAACAGGCATACTGCCTATAAGCACCGACCTGCTGCGTACTATGGGAGCCATAACGGCTGATGCCGGATCAGGGAATCGAATATCGCCAATATTGGTCTCAAGCTCCGAGCTTGAATAATTCCACTGCGTAATTCGAAAAGTCAGCTCCTCCAGCAGCGTCGTATCATTAACCGGGGCATAGAACGAATAATCAACTCGCTGTCCGGCAGGAATCTCCTTTTTCAGTTTGTCCTGAGGGATCAATTCAGCTTTAAATTCGGCTCCTGAAGCATTTATGATTTTGACCCAGTAATCCAAAAAAGATAGTTTACTTCCCGTTCCATTCGTTACGGTCATAGTAAAATATAACGTTTTTCCTCCATCGGCAGGCAGCACTACGGCACTTTTTAATTCAAACGAGCTGCCGCTGCCAATTGGCACCTGGTTTAATTGAAGAGTTGGATCAATCTCATCCCTCAAGTAGCTTTCGCCTTCTGCATGCGCGGTAGTGCCAGAAGCAAATGAAAAAGTCACGGATGTAAAAATGAATATGAACCATAATAAAAGTCGCTTCGATACGAATGTCTTCAACTCACTGCTCCCCCTTCTCTTCCGGTGGCAATAAAACAATACGGCCGTCCTCCACTTGAACCCTGACTTTATTTGCGGAGCGAAGTCCAGTTGATTTAAGCATTTCTTCAGGAACCTGCAAGCGCCCGGATTTATCGAGAACGGCATACTCCACATGTGAATCCTCATCATTCTGCTGAAGGCCTTGCTCCAGTTCCTCCAGCTCATCGGCATAGGACTTGCGCCTAATAATTTCGGAGGAAGTTTTCCCGTCGCGGATGGCCACCACTCTATCAACCTTCTTCGCCAGCAGCGGATCATGCGTAACAATGACAACCGTCAATCCCAATCGGCGGTTCAAATCGCGAAACAGATCCAATATTTGATTCGCCATCTTCGTGTCAACAGAGCCTGTGGGCTCATCGGCAAGCAGCATTTTGGGACTGTTTGCCAATGCAATAGCGATGGCTACACGCTGCTGTTCACCGCCGGACAGCTCGTTTAGGCGGTTTTTGATCCGATGGCCGAGTCCAACCGCCTCCAGCAGCTCAAGGGCTCGTTCACGCTTGCGTTTACCTTGAAGCAATATCGGCAGCTCCACATTCTCCAGCGCCGTTAAATAAGGGATAAGATTACGCGCATTATTTTGCCATACAAAGCCTACCGTTTCACGCTTGTATTTAACGAGATCCTTCTCGTTAAACTTCAGCAAATCCTTTCCGTCCACATGCAGCTGCCCCGCAGAGGGGCGGTCCAGCCCGCCCAGCATGTTCAGCAGCGTTGACTTGCCGCTGCCGCTGTTGCCGATTATAGCCATCAGCTCGCCGGGCTGAACATGCAAATCCAATCCTTGCAGAGCTACAACCTCCAAATCGGCCACCTTGTAAATTTTTACGAGGTTATCACAATGAATCATGATCAGTCCTCCCCGAGCTTGACTGCTTGATGAATTTTTACCCGTGAGAGCATCGTGCCGAGTATGAATAGCCCCACAGTCAGCATGATGCTGACTATAATGTACAGCTGCAATTGATCACGCGGATCAAATGTAACCAGAAACGGCGGCACCTGGCTTGACGTCTGCATAGAGAGCTGAAACATAGGCACAAAAAATCGGCTGGTCAGGTTGCCGGTCAGCATTCCAATGGCAACAGCGGCACCTGAAGTAAGCAGCTGTTCGCCAATAAGCATCATAATGAGCTGGCGGAAGGATATCCCCATTGCTCGCAAAATCCCGAACTGCAATACTCTCCCTGATAGCGACAGTACCCAATAAAGCAAAAATCCAAAAAAGCTGATCACAATCGAAATAATAAAGCCTAATGTCATAACCCCATTGATCGCTAGCAGGAAAGGATCATTTTTGGAACGGATCAGCTCTTGCTTCGCATCGTTAAGCTTGGTCACCGGAATTTTCTTTTCCTCCAGTGCATCATAGAGCTCTTGGCTTTTGGCTCCCGGCTTCAGAGTCAACCACACATCGTAAGGCTCCAACGCCATATTGTTATGAATATAAGACAAGTGCCCCACGATCAGCATAGGCGCTTTTATCTTCTTATTTTTGGCATTGGCCGCACTTCCTGCAGAAGTCGTCGAAACGGCAGATTTATCGCTGAACAATGGATTCGGATTCCATGACGGCCAATAATCAACGATACCGAAAACATTGAACATCGTGCTTTCAACACCGTCCCAGCTCGCGTATAAATTGTCACCTACCTTGACATTGTGTTGATCTGCCAAGGTGCGGGAAATAAGCACCGCGGATGGACTGGAAGCCAGCACATTCAAGTAATCATTAAAATGATGATCCAGGAGTCCATTTCGCAGCCACGCCGTATTGCCAAAATCATCCGTATCAATTCCCATCAGCGTTGCTGTTCCACGCTCCTTCCCGATGGTGAAAGCGGCATTGGACTTCGTGAACACTTTAGCAGCATGCTCCACTCCGGGAAGCTGAGTAAAGGGAAGAAACGGCGGCTCCGAAAATTGCACCTTTTTCTTAGCTACCAGCAATTCTGTCGGATCAGGTTCACCCCCGCCTTCATTTCCCATACTTGGAGGAGGGGCATCATCTTCCCATTTTACTGACATCGTAATGTCGGCTCCGTTGCCGTACATTATTTTTTCATCGGCATTCTTGTTTATAGTCCGCGCAGCGCTTGCACTAAAGAGCCCTGTAGCCAGCGTTACGCTCAAAAAAACCATAATAGCCTGGTATTGTGTAATGGAGCGGCCTACCTGCAGTAGAGTGGAATATAGAGACGGCGGCCACCATCTCCTTCCTGCCTGATAAATGAGTCTCACTAACCAAGGATAAATTCGTAGTAGTAAAAAGCTGGCCCCTAGTATGAACAACGCTGGAATAAGGAACAGCAAAGGGTCCATTTGCAAGTCTGTAATGTCCAGGCCCAGCGATTGCATATCGCTCATTTTGGCACGAAACGTATGCAGTCCATACAAAGAAATGATCATTAAAATGACATCGATGAAATATTTATGCCAAAAGGATAGCGTGGTTTGCCTCGCCATCTGCTGCTTATGCCCCACAATCGTAGCCCTGGTTGCAAACAGCACTGGAAGCAGTGTCATAGCTAAGGAACAGAGCACTGCCATTACCCCGTATTGAAACGCAGTCTGATTCAATTTGACATCTAAAGCGGCCCGCTGCACAAACTCCAGAAACCCGTTGGACGCGCCCAGCATTTTCGTTAAAAACAGCCCGAAGAATGGTCCGCAAGCAAGGGCTATTCCGCCGAGCAGCAATCCCTCGAACACATACCCAAGCACGATCTGCAGCCTGCTAGCGCCACGGCTCCGCAATACTGCGATTTCGGTCTTCTGTCTGTCAATGATCAGATTGGAAACCATGAACAAATAGTAAGCCAGCATGATCATAACTGGAACATTCAACGACCATAACATTAAGCGAAGCTTTTCTTCTTTGACGAAATACCCATTCAGAGTTGGCAGCGCAGGAGCCTTAAGCGTGTAATTAGGAAAATGATTCGCCAAAAAATTTTCCGTATTCTGATAAGTCCCAATAAAGCGTTCTATCGAATCGAGTTTCATGTAGCTGTAATCCACAGCCAAGTACCATATGCTGGAACGGAGCTTAAGCAACTCATTGTGAGTTATTTCTTGATCAAACCAATCATAAGAGACAATTAAACTGGAGTTGTAGCTTGACAAAGAATTATACCAGTACACATCGTTATAATCCTTGCGGTCGATCACTCCTACGATTTTAAACTGGATTGGCGTTTTTACATCATCATCCCGAATAGTATACTGCTGGCCTACCACCATTTTCAGATTCGTCAGCCCCTGATCGACTACAACCGCCTCAATTACGCCATCAACAGGCTTTGACGAGGGCAGTTTCCCATCGACCAATCGAACATGCTCCGCAAGCCCACTAAGTGCTGTAATATCAGCCGTCCGTCTAATGGAAGAATCTACTTTGCCTTCATCAACAGGGACCATATTCCACCTATCGGTCGATCGTTCAATAACATATTCTTTTATAGGTAATTGAAAACGTTTCGGAGCTTCATTGCCCATATACTGATCCGCATCCTGAATCGCCTGCTTCGCCTGCTCCGCCGTCAGTTCTCCTGTAATGTAGATCGAGTTCCAAAATATACCTGGATACTGCTGTTTAGCATCCTGCAGCTGTTCTAAATCTTTTATTAATAACCGCTGCAAAATGGCATTAGTATAAATCGGCATGCTGCTGACAAGACCCACTGAGATGATCAAGCCAAGCAGCAGGCTGAATTCGAGCCATTTGTTTTTGACCATTTTGCGAATGATCATCACAAGAATTGCCACTTGCCATCACCTCAATTGTTTAGAATCACCTTCTGGCCTTCTTTCAGCCCTTTACGAATCTCGACCTCTGTTGCGGATACAATCCCCTTCTCAACATCGATCTCCTTGCGGCTTTCCCCGTCCAGCACCTGTACATAATCACGACCCAGGTAAGACCTCAGACCGAGCTTCGGAATGACCAGAACATTCTCTCTCTTTTCGGTAACTATGACGATATCCCCGCTGTTGCCGATTTCAATTTCCGACGGAAGGCCTTCAGTAACGATCACAATGGATTTGGCATTTTTGTCCTGAATAGCCTTCACATCTGATTGCGGAGCAGTTGCCGGTATTTGCGCCACTTTACCTTGATAGCTATTGGATTTGTATTTTATCGTTGCTTCCATTCCCACTTGAACGCCTGTCAGATCATTCGGAGTCGTTGTCTCATACACAAGCTTCATAGACCTGGGATCCGAAACCGTGAGCAGCGTTCTGTAAGCGGTTACCGGATCTCCCTGCTTGAGGGGGTCGATATAAGTAACAATTCCGTCTACTTCAGAGACTAGCTTTGTTTTTGCAAGCTGCTCTTTAAGCATCTCCAGCTGAATTTCTTCCTTTTGCACATCCAGCACCTTCATGCGAATCGCCAGAGCATTGCCACGCTGCTCGTCCTTGGCCAACTCAAGCGCAACCTTGGCTTTTTCCACAACAATATCCTGCAGGCGTATTTTCCCTTCAATCTCGCCTTTCTCCAATAGTGCAACTACATCGCCTTTTTTTACAACCGAACCCATCTGGACTAAGATCTCGGAGAGCCGGCCGCCTGATTCTGAATAATACAAATATTGCATTTTGTCAGAGGCAAAAATTCCGACTCCGCTGATTTGCTTAGTGACCGTACTCTTCTTCACTTCAAAAACCTCAAAATTCTCTTTTACCGGTTTAACAAGCGGCGGTTTTAAGGCTTGCTCCTCCTTAGGCAGCAGACTACAACCTGGCAATATTGAAATAAAGACAGCCCCGAACAAGATAGAACCTAATAATGGCCTAGAGCTTTTAGCTTTCTTCCACAATGTATCCATCCTCCAATGCGTACACTTGATCCACAATTTCCATAATTGCCGGATCATGCGTTGTTAAAATAATCGTCATTCCTTCATGCTGCACCAAATCTTTAAATACTTTCATCACCTGCAGCCCCATTCTACTGTCTAATTCAGCAGTAGGCTCGTCTGCCAGCAGAAGCTTCGGCTTATGGGCAATCGCTCTGGCGATTGCAACACGCTGCTGCTCCCCGCCTGACAATTCGAAGGGCCTATGCTTCATCCGAGGCTTTAACCCTACATAATCAAGAGCCTGTTCCGAGTAATCACGGTAGTGAGCAGAGGGAACCCCTGCGATCCTGAGGCCAAATTCTACATTCTCGAACGCAGACATGTAAGGAACCAAAGCAAAGGATTGAAATATTAATCCAAGCTGCGTTCGTCGAAGCTCATTGCGCTTTTTGTCGGAAATAACCGTAACATCCTGACCTAAGAAATAGACCGCCCCCTCCGACGGCTGATCTAAGGCACCAAGCATATTCAACAAGGTCGTTTTACCCGATCCTGAGCGCCCTTTCAGTGCAACGAGCCGTCCGGAGGTTATGCTTAAATTGGCTCCACGGAGAGCATGAACGGCAGCGATGCCTTTTCCAAATGTGCGCGTTACGTTGACCGCTTGAATAATCGGTTCCCTCGTCGCAAATTTGTCGACAGATGATGACATAATTCTGCCTCCCTTTCTGAAAGCGTTATCTATATGTTAAATGTAAACTTTTCCAAAACATAAAAATAGACACCAATTTGTTAGAAATTGGTGTCTATTTGTTCTTTTGCTCCTCATATTCCTTGGGTGTGCAGCCGACGGCCTTCTTAAAAGTTTTGGCGAAGGCTTTCGCATCGCTGAAGCCAACCGCCTCAGCTATCTCGTAAACTTTCATAGCTCCGGCCTCGAGCAAGCATTTGGCTGCTTGAATACGGATTCTCATCAATGATTCAGAAAGTGTTTCGCCCATCTCTTTGCCATACAAATCACTTAGATAACTGCGGCTCAGCTTCACATAATCGGATATATCCGAAGTGCTGATTTGCAGGTGATAGTTCTGCTGCATATAATAAACGGCCTTTCGTACGAATGGATTACGCGAGGACGGCTCCATAGCATCCGTGCCTGCTCCAGTCAGCCCCCCTGCAAGGACACGCATCGCCTGAATAAACCATTGGCCTAATGAATCCATATACAAATGCGCCTGAACAGCTGCCAAAGTGACATAGCTTCGCTCAAATTCATCCGTACCCGCATCCGGTCTATGCTGTCCGGCGAAAGCTGCCGCTAAGCTCAACAGCTCATAAATGAAGCTGTAAACCTGCATAACAGGCAGCTCCAGCTGCTTCAGCTTATCAACAACCTGCTCCGACCAATAAACGGCGGCTTCCTCATTGCGCCCTCCAATAGCACGCAGCAAATTTTGTTTTTCCTCCTGTGGAATTTGGCCTTCTGTTAAGAAATGTGCTGCCGGGTTCATATAATAGTCATCCGCTATCCACAGTTCCTTTCGAATACCACTATAGAAACATGCCTGGCGCAATCCGGCATGCTCATGGAGAATAGATCGAAGACGCTCAGGATGCTGTATCGGTGACACGGCTGTAATGCAGTAACAATCTGCTGTCAAGCCGCCAACATGTCGCAGAAATGCGCTTATTTCACCCGCCATTAGATAGGCCTCTGTGCCAGCACCCGACTCTCGATCTGCAAACAATAGAAGCTGCTGGTGATCGTTCAGCGTTACAAATGCTGTTGCTGAAGGCCAGCTCCAACGGGATAGCGATGTCCGCATCGCCGGGGTCACATATATCATCCAACTGGAGAGCATCGCTTCTCCTGTGAAAATCTCGGCCTCCAGCTCCTCATCTACCTGATGGTTGAGCCAAGCCTTCTGCAGCCTTAGTCCCCGCTGAGCCTGATTGGATTGCTGCAGCTGCTCTTGCAGCTCCTCTTGCTTACGCCTCTCGTCCCGCTGCTTCTGCAGAGCCTGCTTGGCCTCGGTGAGCGTAGCAACGAGCTGTTCAGGCTCCATCGTCGGCTTCAATATGTAGTCGCTCGCCCCCTGCTTCATCGCTTCCTTAACATATGCAAAATCATCAAGACAGCTAAGAACTACAACTCCTACGTCCATCCCGGTTAGTTTCAGCCGCTTAACGAGCTCAAGACCGTCCATGCGGGGCATTAGAATATCAGTAACAACCAGATCAATCCGCCCCAGCTGCAGCGCTTCCCAAGCTTCTTCTCCATCAACAGCCTCACCGGCCCATTTCAAGCCGTGATCCTCCCAATGGATCATCGTTCTGAGCACTTGCCGAATAATCGGCTCATCATCAACTACTAATACATTCATTGTTTACTCTTCCTCACTTTGATGCACCGGCATAGTCAATCGGATCGTTGTCCCCTGCCGCGGTTTTCCGGTGATATGCATAGTGTATCCGTTTCCATAATACAGCTTGATTTTCTCACGGATGTGACGCAGACCTATCCCGCTCATACGCTCCCGCATCCCGCCTCCGCTGCCGCCACTTCCTGTCATTTCTCCGTACTCTTCAACAACCATACCGACCCCATTATCCTCAACCTGACAATACAGGAGCTCACGTTCCATTTCCAGCCAAATGCGAATGCGGATCCAACCTTCCTGGCGTCCAGGCTCCAGTCCATGAATAATTGCATTTTCTATCAATGGCTGTAAAATCATTCGGGGTACCAAGCAGCCCTTCGCAAGTGGATCCACTTCGCTTTCCAGTCGAATCTTATCCCCATAACGGAAGGCTTGAATGTCCATATAATCACGAATCAGTTCCATTTCCTCACGCACCGTTATAAAATCGCCTTTTTTCCCCAAGCTCGCCTGCAGCAGCCGTACGAGTGAAGTAACAACCTCTGCAATTTGCGGTGTATGGTGCATTTTGGCTACCCATTTAATTGTGTTCAGAGTGTTATACAAAAAATGAGGATTTAGCTGGTATTGCAGCGCTTCCATTTCGGCTTCTTTTTTTAGGGACTCCTCACGTTTTACCTGCTTGATAAGCTCCTCAAGTCTGTTGAGCATTTGATTGTAGCTCTCACCAAGCTCGTTCCATTCCCGACTGCTGTGACGTACCCAATATGCTTGAAAATCACCCAGCTCAGCCCGGTTCATTAGCTTGCGCAGCAATTGCAATGGCTTTACAAAATAATGTCGGAACAAAAATGCGCTTACGATGCCCACAAACAGAAGCAACAAGAGCATAAGCAGCAAAGTTTGGGAAAAACCAATAGCTGGCTCACCCTCAAGCGATTGAGGAACAATGATTTGTGAAAACCATATAGCTCCAGGAAGCTCCAATCTTTTTTGTAAAATATAAGTATCATCCCTCCACTGCAAAGGGATAACCGCAGTACCTTCTTGACTTAAAGTTTCTATTCTCAGATCAACAGTTCTCAACCGGTCCGCAGTTGTTCTTGCATAGATCCGCTCACCCGTCGAATCGGTAAGCTCATTAACCAACAGGGGCATATTCCCGTATATATCCTTCATTACCCTGTCCAATTCTATCATTAATTGCACGGAGCCTTTTACTACATAAGTCTGGTCTGACAAAGGTACTGTATATACAACGTTATACCCGCTACGCTGTCCTTCCCCTTTTGCAAGAGGTGCTAAGGATCGTTCATTCTTCTTCATGGATGGCCGCGGCTGATCCAGAAGAGCGGCACCTTTCTGCGACTTGGTGCAGATCGAGTAACTCATGCTATCGAATGTAATGCACATTTCCGCCAAGTAAGGCAGGTTCGCCGTTTGCTCGCGGATCAAAAAATCAGCGTACTCCCTTAAGCCTCGTTCGTCTGCTGAACCTTGCAATACTCTTCCCTCCACCAAACGTTGAACAGCATAGTCATTACTCACGGTTTTCACCATATAATCGAGCCCGTTGAACGTTTGCTGCAGCCTTTGCATTGCCTGCTCATGCAGCTGAAGCACATGGCTGGACACTTCACGCTTCGCTTGATTCGATGATTGGAAGAAGATGAATACAACAGACCCTGTTATAGAAACTGAACAAACCAGAACAATGTAGAGCATCATACGCAACATGAGAATATAACCACCTGGAGCTGCTTTATTTTATTAGAAAAGCTTCTGTCGAAGCCCTCTCGATGAAGATACATTCGTGTCTTAGCGGTAGCTTTTCTTGCAATATCAGACTTGTTCAGCTCCGCTGAAAACTTATAAGTCTGATATTATTAGAAAACCTCTATTCGAGGCCCTTTCGATGAAGATTGATAGCAAAAAACTCCTCTAAGTGTTCCATGTGCAGTTAGCCTCACTATACTTTTAGCGAGGAGATCCCTGCACATACATAACCCTAAACAACACGCCGGTACTGCACCTACGTGAGTGAAGGGTATACGGAAGTAATTGTTCCGTTATCACTCGAAAAGTCCAAAAATCAGAGTGATAACGGAACAATTACTTCCGTTATTGCTCTGTTTTTCGCATAAATGCTCCAATTCGGCCAACATAACGGAATTCCCACTTCCGCTATTGCCCCAGATTGAAGGCGGCTGATGGAATAGCGGAACTTTCCGTTCCGTATTAAATCCTCCACAGCCCATCGACGCTATCCCTATAAAAATCCCCTTGATCATGGGACGCATTAAAGATCTTAAGCTCTAATATAGCTCTAATCCAAGCAAGGTAGGCAGGTTACTCGCTCATGCTTCATTCCTTCGAAAAGCTTTCTGATCGAAACTCTTTCATTGAGGATACATTTCCATCTTACAGGCGGCTTGTCTTGTGAGATAAAAAGGGCACCCTCGCAAACTTATATTAGAAACGGTGGCTCACTTTAGTGCTCAAAGGCACTTATAAGTTTAAAAAACCCATGAGCCGGAAGCTCATGGGTTTCTAAGCGACATTATGGCGTTCCGGCCATTTGCAGTGCTTGTGATGAAATTTCATCCTTAAACCGAGTCATGCAATTGCACAAGAAATCTTTTCTGCAAATCGGACAAGGCTCGTTCAACAAACGGTTAACATGCGTCGCTACAGTAGCGCCGGTTGCAGCGTCCTTCTCATAAATAAGACGGCAGGATGTGCGGTCCTTTAAATTTACTACAATTTCAAACAATCCGTTTTTCGGGTTGTTGCTGACAATCTTGGCGTCGACAACCTGTGGTTGATAAGCCATTGTTTTCAGCACCTCTCTTTATGTAAATGTCTTGTTACCTCATTCATATCGTGTAGCAATCAAGCTGTAACCTCACGATTTTGCTCGCACTCTTCTTGAATAATAGCTTGTTTTACTTATCGCCGTCAAGTAAATTGCCCAATCCGCCGAGGATGCCTCCCTCTTCCTTACGTCCACCGGCTTTGGAAGCCGATAATATGCGGTCCGCCAAGCGGCTGAACGGCAATGATTGAATCCATACACGACCTGGACCGCGAAGGGTAGCAAAGAATAACCCCTCACCGCCGAATACTGCACTTTTGATGCCCTTTACCATTTCGATATCGTATTCGATATCTTGTGTCATAGCGACCAGGCAGCCGGTATCGACTCGCAGCATTTCCCCGGGCTGCAGCACTCTTTCACATATTGCGCCTCCGGCATGAACGAAAGCCAAGCCGTCTCCCTCGATCTTTTGCATAATAAATCCTTCGCCGCCGAAGAAACCAACACCCAGCTTGCGCTGAAAGGCAATGCCAATAGAAACTCCTTTCGCTGCACATAGAAACGAATCCTTTTGGCAGATCAATTTCCCGCCTAACTCGGATAAATCCATCGGTAGGATACGTCCTGGGTAGGGGGAAGCAAACGAAACATGCTCCTTGCTGGAGCCATGGTTTGTGAACACGGTCATAAACAAGCTTTCACCGGTTAGAAGCCTTTTGCCTGCACCGAACAGCTTTCCTACAAATCCTTTATTCTGATCGCTTCCGTCCCCGAATATCGTCTGCATCTGAATGCTTGCGCTCATCATCATCATGCTTCCTGCTTCGGCAATGACGCTTTCAGTCGGATCAAGCTCGATTTCAACGTACTGCATTTCGGAGCCGGCAATTTTATAATCAATCTCATGTGCATTCATATTAAGAATCCCTCCTTATAATGAAATATAACATGTTTTACAGATTTAACTTAATTTTACATTATCTAAGTTTCAAGAATCCAGCTGCATCGGCTGCTACTCTGCGAGCCTCTTCCACATCATCTGCTGAAGTTAAGGCTACAGCCATCCGGCGGCCTACTTTTGTCTCTGGCTTACCAAACACTCTCACCTGCGTATTTGGCAGAGCCAATGCTTGTTCTATTCCTTCAATCCGGAATTGCTGATGCTCATCCCATGCTTTAAGAGTATGCGAGGCGCCCGGAGTCAGCAGACGGATCGTAGGGATCGGAAAACCGAGTATAGCTCTGACATGAAGTGCAAATTCCGATAAATCCTGGGTCACCATCGTTACCATTCCTGTATCATGCGGACGCGGTGAAACTTCACTGAAATACACTTGATCTTTGCCCAAAAACAGCTCGACACCGTAAATTCCAGTTCCTCCTAGAGCATCCGTGATCGTTTTCGCAATTGCTTGCGCTTGCTCGATTTGCTTTAAGCTCATATCATGGGGCTGCCAGGATTCGATATAGTCGCCATCCTTTTGGACGTGACCAATAGGAGCGCAGTAGGAAGTGCCGGACACGGAACGAATAGTAAGCAGTGTAATTTCTGATTCGAAGTGGATAAACTGCTCGACAATTACCCGAGTTTTTTTGGCGCGTCCGCCTTCCATCGCATAATTCCATGAAGTCTCTACATCCTCCGGAGTACGACACACACTCTGTCCTTTACCAGATGAACTCATAATCGGCTTAATGACACAAGGAGTTCCAATCGACTCAACTGCGGTCTTCAGCTCTTCCAGGCTATCGGCGAAAGCATACTTAGCCGTCGGCAGCTGCAGTGTTTCTGAAGCCAAACGTCGTATTCCTTCCCGGTCCATCGTTAGTCGGGCTGCGGTTGCGGTTGGCACAACCCTGAAGCCTTCCTGCTCCAGCTCCACTAGCACATCGGTGGCAATGGCTTCAATCTCAGGCACGATCCAATCCGGCTGTTCCTTTTTAATCAGCTCCCGCAGCTGGTCTCCATCCAACATATTGATCACATAGGAGCGATGAGCAACCTGCATAGCCGGTGCATTCGCATAACGGTCAACTGCAATAGTCTCCACCCCGAGCCGTTGAGCTTCGATGACTACTTCCTTCCCGAGCTCTCCTGAACCGAGCAGCATCATTTTCTTCGATTGTCCTGATAATGGTGAACCGTACATAATTATTATTCCTCCTAAGAGCTCCCCGTAAGAAAGCTGACTTCGTAAGTATTTACAAAATTGATTGAATAAAGTAATTGATAATAGCGACTTTCAGTAATAAGTATCGCCATAAATTATAGCTTATTTGCTGATTTTTCGCATCTATGCCTTTTAATAGATGACCGAGTCGAGAATGTCACTTTTTTTTAAGAGAAAGTATGTCAAATCATTACGCTGGATGTATAATATTGGATAAACAGTACAGATTAAAACTAAAGGCTTACTTTTATCAAGTAACTTATGATACACTATAAATATAGAGGGAGATGATAATAATGGGCGATCATTCACTTTGTCCGAAATTTGAAGCAGCTTTCGAAATTTTGGGGAAACGTTGGACAGGCCTCATCATCCATTCACTATTGAATGGGCCGCGCCGCTTCAAAGATATTTCGGAAATGATTCCCGGCATGAGCGACAGAATGTTGGCAGAACGCTTCAAAGAACTTGAGGCAGCCGGACTAATCCTGCGCCATGTATATCCTGAAACTCCGGTGCGTATCGAATACGAGCTGTCGAATAAAGGGAGAGCACTGCAGCCTGTTATGGAAGCTGTTCAGCATTGGGGCGATAATTGGATGCATATGAGTTGCCCTGAAGCAAAGGAATAAGAGTAGAAATTCATTTAAGGCATGACGGGTTCGGCATTACTGATAACCGGAAACACAAGTAATGGTTGACCGCACTTCGGACTTTCACAAGATACCGGACTCGTTCTGCTCACTACCCGTACAACACAATAAAGACGATTCAAATTGAATCGTCCATATCCTTATATACAGAAGCCTTAAGAGGCTTCATTTTGATGAAAACGTTTCTTTCTGCTTCGCATGGCTTTAAGTATTAATAAATCCAGCTCCATGCTCTTTTTCACAACTACAGGATTAGATAATTCATACCCTTGAACATTTACTAATTCATTTAACTCTCCAACATAGGAATGAATTCTTTTTTCTAATTTGGTGGCTATGATCATAATAATTGCCTCCTTGTGTTGAGTTACCGTAATAACGGCAATGCAAAATTACAATTAATGGCTTGTTTCATGCTACATTTTAAGTTACATTAATAATGTTATTTATTAGATTTAATACAGCTATTATCTCGTAATCATTTTAAAAAAGTTGCAGACTGGCGTTTGTTAGTCATTAAGTTTTCTAACACTTTACTAACATCTAGAGGAGGGAATTCATGTCTAAAATATTGCTGATTGAGGATGATCAAAGTATCGCGGATATGATTTCCATATATTTAGCAGAGGAAGAGTATGTTGTTCATTGGGCTGCCGATGGAAAACAAGGCATAGAGCTGTTTCACTCCATTGAACCGAATGTTATAATTTTGGATATTATGCTTCCAGATACGAATGGCATCGATTTATGCAGGCAATTTCGTACCGAGTCTTCAGTTCCTATCATGATGATCTCTGCCAAAAGCGAAGTATCGGAACGTGTCAAAGCGCTAATTATAGGTGCGGATGATTATTTATGCAAACCCTTTAGCATGCGGGAGCTTGCCGCCAGAACCGGAGCTCTGCTGCGAAGATCAACCATGGACAAGGCGCCGGCGGCCGATGTAACTGAGAAAACGTACCCACACACCATTAAATTGGACTTGGAAAAACGCTGCATCTATTTACAAAATCATGCTGTAGAAACAACCTTCTCCGAATTCGAGATTATGCGTCATTTTTGGCTGCATCCAGGTAAAGTTTTTTCACGTGAAGAACTCTTAAATAATATCCGTGGTATTGATACCTTTGTGACCGAACGTTCCGTAGATGTACATATTACTAACCTTCGAAAAAAAGTGGAGGCCGATCCCAAAGAACCGAAGCATATAAAAACCGTTTGGGGCGTCGGCTACAAATTTGAACTTTAACACAAAAACTCCTGCTAGTGACTATGCGACAATTCGCGTAATCCCTTGCAGGAGTTTTTATTTCCCGTGTATCTATCTTCTCGTATTATGGTCATTCGGGAATACACGTTGTACCAAAGTGTTAAATTCGTTCATATATGCCGACAGGTCAACACCTCGCTGCTGCTCTTTCTCGTAAAAACGGATTCGCTGAACAAAATTAGGGTTCGCTGATACGAATACTCTTTGAATATTGGGCGGAGACATCGCCAAAACCTGGCTTTTGATTTGAGATGACATGGTCATACTTAATCCTCCAGAATCTCCCCAATTAATTCTCGCATTGCCTTTGTCCGTTCCGAATAAGCCGATTCCGCCCTTGGGAGTGACTTGATTCGCCATCATATCAGGATGGCTTTCAATATCAGGATTATGCCCGTCCGGTATTACTGCAACATATGCGTTCGTTTCTGTCAGCAATACGGTAACAGCCTGTATACCTTGATTCCTTTCCAGTGGTTTAGCCATTTCAGGTGAAAAACGCCATGCTTTTGTCAAATGGCTGTTCGTCATATCCAGCTGTTGGAAGGAGCCCGGATTAGCCGGCTTCGATCTTCCGGCCTGTTCATTCAACCACTTCGACTTTACTCCAAGTGTATTATCTTCGTTATTGCGGCTATCCCTGTCAAATTGGGCATGCAGGTTCGATGACTCCACTCCGCCCCCAGATACTTTATGCTGCCCTCCGCTGCAGCCGGCAGCTATAACCAGCAGTCCGCTCAATATGCCAACCCTCCAAATCGTCCAGCGAAATGGAATCATTCTCAAAGGTTTCTCCTCCTAGAACTTTCCTTCAGGAAAGTTTACTTCGAATGCATCATAAATCAATTCATCGATGTATGCTTAGGATGGTTTCCAAATCAGGAAAATATGCGTTCACCTGAACAACCAAAGAAAATCAAACAACGTCCAAGGATAACACTGCATTTGTATGAAAAAAGGAGCAAGCTTCTTTAGAAGCCTACTCCCTAATCTGTACCTCGGGTGCAAACGACGACAATTAATCTTTGTCCGACTCGCCTGTCCGATCTATTTCTTCAAGCAATTTGCGTACGGCTTCCGGAGACAATTCTCCTGCCTGCTTAAACCGCAGCAATTGTTCTTTTATATTTTGGCCGATCTCCTCGTTTTCTGCCTCATCCTCGGTATAGGAAGGATCAAACCATACATAATCTCCATCGGGTCCATTGCGCAAAAACGTTTTATTCCAAGCCTCCGGGTATAAATATGACTGTTCACTGAAAACAATCCCCAGCACATCATCACTGTCCAACGGCATTAAATGATGAAAATTCTCTTCACCTGTACTTTCCGGACCCATAGCCGCCACCTGCTTATGCAGGTATGCATAATGAAGATAATGCTCCCCAGTCAGCTTGTCCTTGGCAACCTCATATAGCTCCAGTTCATCGCCGCTAAGCGCCTTGACTGTTTCCAATCGCTGCTGAAGCCATTCCGATGGAATTCGCTTAAACTCCTTGAATGACATTTCCATAACTGTGAGCCTCTTTCTGCATGCCTTTATCCGGCTTCGATTTTTGATTTTGCGCCATTTTCCGTGCCGATCACCCTAGTACTTGGCAGCCTTAAGGAACGGCGCGGCAGACGCCATTTAAACAGAACAGAGAGCATCCGCAGAGCTACTATCAGTACAAATAAGGTTATAAGATGATAAGGTCCTTGAAACCAGCCCAAACCTATCATCAATCCGGCTAGCATCCCCCAAACCGCATATATCTCATCTTGAAGTACGAGCGGCTTGCGTCCAGCCAATACGTCACGTATTATACCTCCGCCTATCCCAGTCATTACAGCAGCAACCATTATGGCACTAATCGGATGGTTCATATTAGCGGCATAAAGAGCACCTTGAATGGAAAAAGCTGCGAGTCCAATAGCGTCAAAAAGTGATTCCCACGTTTTCCAGCGGCGAATCCAGCTGACTGGCACAATAAACACTAGCCCCGCAGCAATTAGTGCTGTTTTCAAGTACATCCCTTGCTCCCATAAGGTTGTTACAGGAACGCCGATGAGCAAATTCCTTACTACACCGCCGCCGAAAGCCGTTACTAGAGCAAGTACAAAAACTCCAAGAATATCATAATCTTCTTCCATCGCAACAACCGCACCGCTCACTGCAAATGCTATCGTACCGATAATACTGAATAGTTGTAGGTTAAGCTCAAGCAGTTCCATGTCTTTTTTATATATTCCAATCCAGTGTAACTACACTGCCTGTACGGGATGATTCGTAAATGGCTTCTAATACAAGATTATTGGCCAGCCCGGATAGTCCTGATGTGATCGGTTCCTTTCCTTCACGGATACAATCCACAAAATGATTGCTTTGCCTTACCCGTGAGCCCTCATCATTATCCGGAACACTGAGCTCAACCTCTGCCGTACGGTCAAACAACTCCGTAAAGAGCTTGCCTTTATTTCCGCGAAGCGTCGCTCCTCCCTCTGAGCCCATTACATAAAGGTAAGGCTGATTGTCCAGCATATCCGTGTGCGCCGCCCAGCTGACATCCAGAGTTAGAGTGCTTCCATTATCCAGCTTGATTAAAGCCGTCGCCAAATCCTCAACATCGTAGGTGCCGTTCCAGTCCGGTTTCCCCCATGTCCCGATACCTTTACGCTTAGGACCAAATTCAGCATAGGTTGTGCCAAAAACAGAAACCGGTCTTGCATTGCCCATCAAATGAAGGGATAAATCAAGCATATGCACCCCAATATCAATTAAAGGCCCGCCACCTGACTTCGACATTTGAGTAAACCAGGTACCCCAGCCTGGTATTCCTTTACGCCTCATCCAGCCTGCCTTTACATTATAGATTTGCCCAATTGCACCCTTGTCGATTTGCTCTTTAACTTGAAGGTTAATAGCTTCCCAACGCATTTGATGGGCAATCATCAGTATTTTGTCAGAAGCCCGGTGTGCTCTAATGATCTGCTTGGCGGAGGCAGCGTTGATAGCCATAGGCTTCTCCAATAATACGTGTTTTCCGGCCTCCAAAGCGCTTATAGCAATAGGAGCATGCATTTCATTAGGAACCGCAATAATAACCGCATCCAGATTAGGGTCCTGAAGCAGCTCTTCGTAGGATGCATGGATCTTTGGAATTCCATGCTCCTTGGCTCTCGACTCAGCCAATGAAACATATACATCGGTTACAGCTGCGATAGCAGCTCCCGGTACTTTTTTAAATTCATTCATGTGTACATTGGCAATGTTACCAGCGCCTATAACGCCTATTTGGATAATTTTGTTTTCCGGCATCTCTCTAATTCCTCCAAGGTTAACTGTTAAGTATAAACTGTAAAATACTATACCATAAAGCCTTGAAAATTCGCCAATACAAAATAACGGTTATATCGCCATAACAGCGAATGAACCGCTATAAAATGCCCATATCCTTCGCTTTTTGAGCCGCTTCTTTACTGCTCTTCCCGCCAAGCTTGCGCAAGATGTTCCCGACATGCACCTTGATGGTGCGGATCGAAACTACGAATTTATCGGCGATCTGCGTTTGTGTGTGACCTTTTTCAATGAGATCCAGTACCTGGATTTCTGTGGGGGTAAGAAGGTCGCGCAGCTCCTTTACTCTAACCTCATGCTCAAGATCCTTTAGACGACGGAATTCTTCACGCATTTTGGCTGCAACGCTTGGATGAATGGAGCTGCGGTTAGCGAAAGCATTGCGAATCGATTGCGGGATCTCTGTAAAGTTCGATTTCACCATATAGTCGACAGCCCCAACCTTGAATGCCTCGAAGATAAGCTCCTTCTCCTCCATGGAGGTAAGCATAATCACTCGTGCCCCCGTACACTGCACAATTTCCGCAGCGGCCCATATTCCTTCAGGGCTATCAGACATCATAATATCCATCAACACGACATCTGCTTCCACACGCTCAAGCAGCTCCACAGCAGCTTGGCCTGACGAAGCTTGGCCGACTATGTCCAAGTCCGTTTCTTTGCCCAAATAGCTTATTAAGCCCCGAAGCCAATCCTGATCGTCCTCCACGATAACAACACGTATCCGGTTCATCCTCCAACGCCGCCTTTCTTTTTAGGAAAATTAATAAATACCGAGGTGCCATGGTTAGGCTTGCTGTGGACTTCCATCGTGCCTTTATGCTTCTGTATGATAGTGTAGCAGTAGGATAAGCCCAACCCGAAATTAAGCTTCTTACCCGATTTAGTTGTATAAAAAGGATCAAATATCCGCTTCAGCTGCCTTTTATCCATTCCTGCACCCGTATCTTTAATTTCCACGGCAAGATTGCGTTTCGTTTCTGTCAGCTTAACTGTCAGGAGTCCTCCTTGAGGCATCGCTTCCGACGCATTTGTCAGTACATTCGTAAATACCTCAATCACCTGAGCCCGGTCCGCCCAAATGACTCCTTCACAACGAAAATCTCTGGCAATCTCAATGTTAAGGAAGCCTGGCTCCAGCATATTCAGACAATGGTCAAGCAGCAGCGAAAGCTTCTGCTCCTCCATATGTAAAACTACCTCTTGCGTTTGGCCCTGAATACGATAAATCATATCATATATATGCTGGGAAGCATTCATAATCACTTCAATATCGTTAACGAGCTGCTGAGGATCCGGCTGCACGGCTTCGGATTTGATTTTTTCACTGAATAATCTGATTTTACCTACATCATTTTTTATGGCATGATTCAATATCGATGTTCCAGAAGTAATCGCACGCAACGTATAGTCGAGTTTTTGATTCCTTATGGATATTTGCAGACCCATGAATCCATAGCGGAAGCTTGATATTAAAATAACGGCTAAGGTGAAGCCGATGACAGCGGCATTATAGCGCCACCATTCATAGATTCCGAAAAAGGCTGGCAGCACATACATCGTGAATAAAGCAAAAAATAACGTCGGCGCCGCAGCCAAAGCCGTCAGCATCCGGAGCTTCCGCAAAAATGTATTCCGCTCTTTAATAGCCCCGTGAAGCAGCATCCCTATTCCAATCATAATGTATGGAGTCGTCCAGCATACAACGTACCGGTATGGAATGGGATCTCCGGGTGCAGAATCGAAAGCGAAGGAGACTGCAGCAGGCAGGATAAGCAGCCATGCTAACTGTCCTTTCCAACGCCATAAATCCGCATTCGGGTGGTAGATCAATGAAAACATACAGAAGGTATATGGAAGTCCATAGTAACATATGAGTGAGAATATCGTTTCAGCATGGCTCAATATGCGCACTACGGGTTCAGCGAGCCACCCTTGTTCGTACAGGTAAGGAGTTAACTGGTCATGAATAACTGCGGATAAGCCGCCGGATCCGCCGGTAAAGGCAATGCTGGCTATCCAGCGGGTTGTTGGCCTTCTCGGGTCCGTAACCAGCAGCAGCAAACCGATCGTCCATAATCCTATCAGCACAAACAGCATAACGATCCGACACATCCGTTTCAAAAGAATAATAAGGGTGATTCATAGTTTTTACCTTCTGAAGCCGATTAGTCCAAGTCAAATCCTAATAGTTTAAATGGAATAATCCTTTTGCAGCTGCTCGAGCTCCTGTAAGCTGCGTTCCGCCCAGTGAACCGTTTGCTTCAGCTGTCGAATCTCTGAATGAAGCGCCCGTTCCAATGATGTACGGTAATCCTGTACGGTACCATGAAACGTCTTAAGGGAGTACCGGGGAATCAAAGCTATCTCCTGAAATGCCAATGCACGGCGCTGGTGGAAGAACGGAACGTTGGGATCCATAGGATTATGCAAATCCCCCTGTGTCGGATGCTTAATAACCGCCAAAATTTTCACAGCTATTTTTCCGGATGGAGATACTTCAACAACCTCACCTGCGTACTCACCTGTCTTGTACTCCGCGGTAACTACACTTCCAATCTCAAACTGTTCGCTCATGGGTTTCCTCCTAGAATTTTTTTGAATGCAAATCGGGTATCCCAATCCTCTTACGAGCATTGACGGATCTAGCTTCTTCCTAAGCGAATTCTTGAAACCATCGATGTAAGTCATCGACAGCCTGCATTCGGTATCTTTTGCGTAAAACTCCGTCCGGCCCAAAGCCCGCTAAACAAGGCACACTTTCAATCTTCCACTCTAAAGCAATCTGCGGACAAAAGTTAATATTGCATTTCACAATGGGCAGCGTCGGTTCAAGGGCCAGAATGACCTGCAGCATACGTTCTGTCATTTTGCAGGTGCCGCATAGCGGGGTGTAGAAATAAATGAACTGCCGCTCTGTCTTTCCACTCAGCTCCCACTCCTTCAACTGCATCTCTGTCCATTCCGTCAAAGTCTGACCCTCCTTTTTTTGTAAATAGGACTTGCTCACTTTACACTAGCTGCAAAATCAAGCTCAATTCCTCTCAGCGGGACAGCTATTCTGTAGCAAAATGTTGATCCAGCCGCTCCAGACTCAGAAGAAAATGCTCTAACAGGCTAGGAATATCGTCTATCTGTCTCTCGTCAAGCTTTCTTAAAAATTGTACAGTCAGATGATTTTCCAGCTTCACAGGCTGTTTGCCATACTCCATATGGATACTTTGGGCTATACTAACTTTATCTCCCCATATGTCAACCATCTGCTTGGCAGCTAATGCGCAGTCCCGCTCCATATCATGAATTGGGAAAATAAATGTAAGCTCCAGACCACAGCCTGGCTGTTCACCGGACTGAGCCAGCAGCTCTGCGGCCAAGTCTGCAAGGGATGCCGTCAACAGGATACGGCCAATTACTTGCCCTCCCTGCTTTCTTACCGCTTCCATTCCAAAGCTGCGAGACATCGTAGATAACTCAACCCGATCCGTTCGTTGAATAATTTGAACAAAATCGTCTAAATCCATGTCATACATGGCGCCTTCAAAGACAACTTTTAGATTATCATAAATAGTTGGATCAAACATGAGGGCTATCTCCTAAGTTAATTTAACTCTATATTTAACTTGCTTCCTCTTGGACAAATCAGTACAATGTAATCATCTAGAGCAAGGAAGGTGTACAACATGTCGGACGTGAACCAAACAAGCAATGAAGAAGTACAAGCACCGAAAAAAGTCAGTTTAGCTGACGCTATTAAGAACAAGCTTGCGCAAAAAAAGCAAGAGCAAGCCGATGCCAAGGCTAATTCGCAGCAACGGGGCGGCAACAGCGCCGTAATGAGAAGCCAGAATAACAAGAAGCCTAACAATCAGCGTCGCCGTACCGGCGGGAGTTAAAAAGAAGGATGAGCTACGTAACCCAAGCTCATCCTTTTTTCTTTGATTAATTAGCATAAAAAGTTAATGGTTGACTTGGCTTAACCTGGACAAACACACTCATCCTTTTGCTGACGCAGCCGTTTATCCTTGTCAAGTTTAAGACAATCAAGTGTACATCAATTCACGCTGTTTCTTTATTTCATCGCTAGCCAAGTACTCGTCGTACGTCATCATTTTGTCTATCAAGCCATTCGGTGTAATTTCCATGATGCGATTTGCTACAGTTTGGATAAACTGATGGTCATGCGATACGAAGAGCATTGTACCATCAAAATCAACCATTCCGTTGTTAAGTGCCGTGATGGACTCCAAATCCAAATGGTTGGTAGGTTCATCCAGAATAAGGACATTGGCGCCGCTCATCATCATTTTGGACAGCATGCAGCGAACCTTTTCGCCCCCGGATAATACACTCGCTTTTTTCAGCGCCTCTTCCCCGGAGAACAACATGCGGCCCAGGAAACCGCGCAGATACGACTCATCCTGCTCCTTCGAATATTGACGCAGCCAATCTACCAGATTGATATCTGTGTTGAAGTAAGAGGAGTTATCCTTAGGGAAATACGCCTGAGTAGTCGTAACGCCCCATGTGAATTCGCCGGAATCTGCTGGTGTTTCCCCCATCAGCACTTGGAACAATGTGGATTTGGTGTTTCCATTCGGTCCGACAAAAGCAATTTTGTCACCTTTGTTAATAGTGAAGCTGATATTGCTGAATATTTGTTCGCCATCTATTGATTTGGATAGCTTATCAACAGTTAGCAGCTGTTTGCCCGCTTCCCGTTCAGGTTGAAATTTAATAAACGGATATTTCCGCGTGGATGGCTTGATATCTTCCAAAGTAAGCTTTTCGAGCTGCTTTTTCCGTGAAGTGGCTTGCTTTGATTTGGAAGCATTTGCACTAAAGCGTTGAATAAAGGCTTCTAATTCTTTACGCTTCTCATCGGTTTTTTTGTTGGATTCCCGGGTAAGCTTGAGTGCTAATTGACTGGACTCATACCAGAAATCATAGTTGCCCACATAAAGCTGGATTTTACTAAAATCAATATCGGCAATATGTGTACATACTTGGTTTAAGAAGTGACGGTCATGGGATACTACAATTACAGTACCTTCAAAACGGGCCAGGAAGTTTTCCAGCCAGTTGATCGATTCAATATCCAAATGGTTGGTAGGCTCATCGAGCAGCAGAATATTCGGATTTCCGAACAACGCTTGTGCGAGCAGGACACGAACCTTCTCGTTACCGCTTAATTCCTTCATCTTTAGCTCTTGCATATCCTTGTTAATACCGAGACCGATCAATAGCTCAGCGGCATCCGACTCCGCTTGCCAGCCATCGAGTTCCTGAAATTCACCCTCCAGATCGGCAGCACGCATACCGTCCTCTTCGGAAAAATCCTCTTTGGCATAAAGAGCGTTCTTTTCTTCCATTATTTCAAACAGACGCGAATGGCCCATCATTACAGTACGTAACACTTCTATTTCATCATATTCGAAATGATTTTGTTTTAAAACTGCCATCCGTTCGCCAGGAGTGATGCTGACTTCCCCTTTATTGGCTTCCATTTCACCGGATAAAATTTTAATGAATGTTGATTTTCCGGCCCCATTGGCTCCGATCAATCCGTAGCAATTTCCTGGAGTGAACTTGATGTTTACATCCTCAAACAATGCTCTCTTGCCGTATCTTAAAGTTACATTTGATACTGTAATCATTAATTCTTCCCTACTCTCTTAAATTATTGCTTTGATGCTTTAATTGCTCCCAAACATAAATTATAGCATAAGAAGCCCGTCTTTTCCCAATGGAATTGCAAAATATTAATGTATTTTCATAAAAAAGGCTTCAAATAAAAGCTTTTCTTGCAATATCAGACTTTCTAGTTTCAACCGGAGCTGATCCAGTCCGATATTGCAAGGAAACCAACAAATGGAGTCGCTTTTATTTATTAGCCTCAATCTGCTCTATGAGCTCCGACAATTCAGCCCAACGATCCATAGTTTGTTCAAGCTGCCCTGATAGCTGCTGTTCTTCTGCGAACAGCTCCTGCACTTTTCCGTAATCGCTGCCTGCCCGCTCTATGCCTTGCTTCACCTCTGCCAGCCGATTTTCAATTTTTTCAATCTTGCCTTCAATCTCATCCCATTCCTTTTGCTCCTTAAAGGAAAGCTTGCGAGGACGAGTATTTTCCTTGCGGCTGGAATCGACTGCTTCCGAGGAGGATGAAACGTTGTCTTTAAGCTGTCCGGCTGCGGAAGCCTGCTGCTTGCGAACGTTAGCCGCTGCCTGCTCCTCAGCACGAACAGTCTCCAAATATTCGGAATAATTGCCATTAAAACGACTTATAGTTCCGTTCTCAAAAGCAAATAGATGATCAGATGTCCGATCCAAAAAGTATCTATCATGCGAAACGGTAATTACTGCACCCGGAAAATCATCCAGATATTCTTCCAAAATGGTCAATGTCTGAATATCCAAATCATTGGTCGGCTCATCCAGAAGCAGAACATTCGGCTCTCCCATCAAGGTTCTCAGCAAGTATAATCTGCGCCGTTCTCCGCCTGACAGTCTACCGATAGGCGTCCATTGAAGCGAAGGAGAGAACAAGAAGCGCTCCAGCATTTGGCCTGCTGTAATAGATTCGCCATTCGCTGTACGGATCACTTCCGCTACGTCCTTAATGTATTCGATGACCCGCTGCTTCTCGTTCATTTCTACATTTTCTTGTGTGTAGTAAGCAAGCTTTACAGTTGTGCCTGTTTCTATTGTACCTTCATCCGGTTGAAGTCGACCTGCCAGCATGTTCAGAAATGTGGATTTACCGCTGCCGTTAGGTCCAATGATGCCGATTCGGTCATCCGGCTTTACAATATAACTGAAATCTTTAACCATATTTCGCCCATCGAACGATTTGGAAACATGCTCCAGCTCCATGACCTTCTTACCAAGCCGACTTGCCCCAAGCGCCATATCCAGCTGTTCAGCGGGTCCATCTACCTTGCGATCCCGCAGTTCAACAGCCCGGTCAATACGCGCCTTTTGTTTAGTCGATCTGGCTTTGGCACCGCGGCGAAGCCACGCAAGTTCGCGACGCAGCAAGTTCTGACGCTTGTCCTCCTCGGAAGCTTCACGCTCCATGCGTTCGGCTTTTTTCTCCAGAAAGGTCGCATAGTTACCTTCATAGCTGTACAGCTTTCCATGATCCAATTCGAGAATGCGATTGGTAACGCGATCCAGAAAATAACGATCATGTGTCACGATGAGGAGAGCACCCTTCCACTTCGCCAGAAATTCCTCCAACCATTCCACCGTTGTATGATCAATATGGTTAGTCGGCTCATCCAGAATGAGCAGGTCAGCCGGTTGGATCAGCACTCTTGCCATTGCTACACGTTTCCGCTGGCCTCCCGACAGAACCCCAACTTTTTGTGTGAAATTTTGTATGCCGAGCTTGGTCAACACTGTTTTGGCAGTGGTGCTAGCCTCCCAAGCATTAAGCGTATCCATCCGCTGCTGTACCGCAAATAAGCGGGATTGCCGCTTTTCATCCTCAGGCGCTTCTTGCAGTAAAGTTAATGCTTCCTCATAATCCCTTAATGTTTGCATCAGTGGGGTATCCCCATAGAACACCTGCTCCAGTACGGTGGAGTTTGAATCAAACTCAGGATTCTGCGGCAGATATTCAACGCGAAAATGATTGGCATGCACCAGTTTACCCGAATCAACGCTTTCTAGTTTAGCAATCGCCTTCAGTAAGGAGGATTTGCCTGTTCCGTTTACGCCAACCAAGCCTATCCGCTGTTTTTCGTTAATATGAAAGGAAATGTCATCAAACAGCACTTTCTCCCCATAGCTTTTGTTAAAATGCTCTATCGCTACTAAATTCAATGATTACATCCCCTTTGATTCATTAGTAAAACTAGGCTCCACTACATAAGCCGCTAGCAAGGCAATCGTATTCCACACGGCCTCGCTATGGGTGCGCTCCATACTGTGAGAAGCGTGCACTCCCGGTCCAACTAACGCTGCTCTAATGTTGCTTCCTCCACGCAAAGCTGCGGATGCATCGGAGCCATATTGCGGATAGATGTCCACTGCATAGGACAACTGATCTCTTTTGGCTAACTCCACCAGCTTACTGGTCATTTCATAATCGTAAGGCCCAGACGAATCTTTGGCGCAAATGGAAACATCAAACTCTGTGCAGGACAGATCATCTCCCATTGCACCCATATCAACAGCGATCAGCTCATCTATTTCCGGAGGCAGGTATGCCGCACCATGCCCTACTTCTTCGTAGGTGCTTATTAACAGCTGAAGTGTACAAGCTGGAATAATGCTTTCACGCTTTAATAGCTCCAGCAAACCAAATAATGCCGCAACACCAGCTTTATCATCCAAATGACGTGATTTTATATAACCATTTGCCTTAAATTCAGCTCGTGGGTCAAATGAGATAAAATCCCCAACTTCAATTCCTAGCTGCTTAACTTCCTCTACAGTCTTAACAGGCTCATCCAGTCGAATCTCCATAACCGATTCTTCCCGTTTCAATTCTCTGGCATCGCTATATACATGAACAGAAGGTTTCGTTGTCAAGATGGTACCGTCATAGCTGCGTCCATCTCTTGTATGCACCTTGCAATATTCATTCTCGACAGCCCCCATCATATACCCGCCAACCGATGTAAAGCGTAGAGTTCCAGTCGATTTGATTGATCGGACCATGGCACCCAAAGTATCGACATGAGCTGACAATCCGATCACCCGCTCCGTCTGCTTGCCTGGTACGGTAATGACACCGCAGCCTTTTTTAGTATAGCTTATGGTATAACCTAGCTTTCCAGCTTCCGATGCAACCAGCTTCGTAATGTTATGGCAATAACCACTCGGACTGGGAGTTTTCAATAATCGCTCCAGTATGTTGTGCACATAAGCTTGGTTAATTTGGGATTTCATTGGAATCCTCCTCTTGTTGTATGGCCCTCCAAAGCGAGTTTCCCTCTGGAAAGCTCTTAAGTATTTGCTTCCGACAAATTTTTCATGTAAGCTTACAAATGAACAAAATGAAGGAGGTTTTTTGCCCAATGTCTGAAAATTTGCCACCAAAAACCTGTACAATCGAACGATTAGTTACCAAGGAAGATGATGTAGAAAAAGTAATTCGTGGCGAAAAAACAGCCACCCGCCGAAACGGCCGTTATGCCGATATCGGTGAAATCATGGAATTAAAAGGCCAAAAATTCGAAGTATATAAGGTTTACCAGCAATCGCTTGGTGAACTGACAGACGAGGCTGTTCAAACTGAAGGCTTCGATAATGTGGAAAGCTATAAAAATCACATATTATCCATGCATGCCGGTATGCCTTGGCTTCCGCACATGAAGGTCTGGGTGCACGAATTCCGCGCTGTATAAGCGAGTTATCGCCTGCATCTTCCTTTGACAAGCGGCTGCATTATCCCATTGAGATGTGAGCATTTGTCAAAGCTGAACTGCACGTACAAGCTGTTCTTTATATTCAACGAAGCAAAAACAGTGTAGTCTTCAATAAAATGAATGCTACACTGTTTTATTAACCTTTTCAAGTTTGGAGGCTTTAATCTTGTATTCCTGGCTAGTCTTTATCCACGCAGTAAGCGCATTAGTTTCAATCGGACCTTTTATTGTACTAATCCCTATGTTATCCAAGCTTAGGACAGCAGAAGGAATCCTGCTGCATTCTTATCTAGATTCATTTCATTTCGTTGTCCGTTTATCTAAACATTCCGGCCATGTCCTGGTGTTCTCCGGGCTTCTGCTGCTTTGGCTTGGCGGATGGCCATGGACTACACCGTGGATTGCAGGGACGTTCATCGTACTTATTGCTTCATTATTTTTTATGGCCCGCGCCTTTTCCCCAACGATCCGTCGACTCAGGCAGCCCGAGCATGACCGAAAAGCTTTGGTAAACAAGCTGTCACGCGCTTTATATTACTACATGTCGATTCTGTTTATCATGTTATGGATGATGATGATGAAACCGGCTCTTTGGTGAATATCCATTCACTTGAGCCGGTTTTTTCAGCTGTCTAAAATTAAGATTGAAAGTCAACACAAACACTTGTACCGTCTAGCACCTGTTTCATGTGCTCTTTAACGCCCAAATGAATCGGATGTCCATCATAAGCTTGAAGATCCTCAAGGGATTCGAACTTAGTAATCAGAGCAATGTCATAGGAACGTTCCAAATGAAGCACATCAAGTCCTACTTCAATATATTTTAAGACTGGAATTTCCCCTTCCATATTGGTCAGAACTTGAGCTGTTGCTTTTACGGCTTCTGGGCTGCGGTCTTTCAGTTTAAAAAATACAACATGAGTTATCATCAATAAACGTCCTCTCTTTAATAAAAATAATAGTTCAATATGTACAGTAAAAGAAATATGCGGCAAATGCACATATTCCTTTACTCTGATACCACCTATCACTTATTGACTGTCTGGTTAGACCATTCTTCGACATCCCATACGTTAGTTACCCAATCTTCATAAAAATCCGGCTCATGACAAACGAGCAGTATCGTGCCTTTAAATTCTTTTAATGCACGCTTAAGCTCCTCCTTGGCAACAACATCCAGATGGTTCGTCGGCTCGTCAAACAGAATCCAGTTGCTTTCCCGCATCAAAAGCTTGCACAGGCGCACTTTAGCTTGCTCACCACCGCTCAGCATGCTCATCGGCCGGGTGATATGCTCATTCTTTAGTCCGCAACGGGCTAAAGCGGCCCTTACCTCATGCTGGTTCATACTCGAAAACTCATTCCACACATCATCGATAGGTGTCAAATTGGGAGCTTTTACTTCCTGCTCAAAGTAGGCGGGAAATAAAAAATCACCTAAATACGTTTTACCGCCATATGCTGGCACCTTACCTATGATCGTCTTCAGAAGAGTGGATTTACCTACACCATTACAGCCGACGATAGCAATTTTATCACCACGCTCAATGGTCATGTTCATTTTGGGCAGAAGCGGTGAGTTGTATCCAATTACTAAGTCCTGACCTTCAAAAACGGTTTTACCGCTTGCCCTAGCTTCTTTGAACTGGAACGTCGGTTTAACCGCAGTTTCAGGACGATCTATCCGGTCCACTTTATTCAGCTGCTTCTCACGGCTTTTTGCGCGGCCTGAGGTGGACGCCCTTGCTTTGTTACGTTGAATAAAATCCTCTTGCTTTTTAATATATTCTTGCTGCTTTTCGTACGCATCAATATGCTGCTGTTTATTCATATCTGCCATTTGCAGAAACTTTTCATAATTAGCTGTATAACGTGTAAGCTTAGAAAATTCCAAATGATAAACAATGCTTACAACCTTATTCATAAATTCCGTATCATGAGAAATCAAAATAAAGGCGTAAGGATAGTTTTGCAAATAGTTAGTCAACCAATCAATATGCTCGACATCCAAATAGTTGGTCGGCTCATCCAGCAGCAGCGCCGTGGGCTGCTCTAGCAGCAGCTTAGCCAATAGAACCTTGGTCCGCTGACCGCCGCTCAGCTGTGCTACATCCCGGTCCAAGCCGATCGCGTCCAAACCAAGACCATTGGCCATCTCTTCAACTTTGACATCAAGCAGGTAAAACCCGCTATTTTCCAACCTGTCCTGAATTTCCCCCATTTGCTCCAACAGCTGCTCCAGCTTCTCAGGATCCGCATCTCCCATTTGCTCGGTTATACGCATCATTTCGGCTTCTTGTTCAAAAAGCGGAAGAAATGCATCATTAAGAACGTCACGAATAGTTTTGCCGGGAGTCAACTTTGTATGTTGATCCAAATAGCTGTATTGAACCCTTGGGGTCCATTCCACTTTGCCTTCGTCTTTTAATAACTGACCTGTCAAAATATTCATTAGCGTGGATTTACCCACACCGTTAGCTCCAACTAAACCGACATGCTCACCTGCTAACAATCTGAAAGAAACCTGCTTAAACAAAACTCTGTCACCAAATGTATGGCTTAAATCTTCAACTGTCAACAAACTCATTGCTCTTCGATAATCTCCTGTCTATTGTAAATAATTGTATATTTTTAGAAATTGAAATAATAACAAGACATATTATTATATCACTTTCGCCATTCGACAGGGAATAGGATGTTCAAATTTTTACAACGATAACACAATCGTTTCCAAGGTGTTAGCGTCGATGATACCGAACGAAGCAAAAGTAGACTTATATTATCATTTGACCGCTTGTCCAACGCTTTGTCGATCAGCAAATCGCAAATGTTTTGCAAATCAGGCTGCATTTGCTCACCTTCACGTAATAAACGCTCAATGCCCATATCAGACACACGATTGTAAAAGCCATCGCTGCAAAGAAGGAAAGTGTTGTGCTTTGTAAAGAAACCTGTACGCTTTATAAGCTTCAATTCTTTTTGCATGCCAAGGCACTGCAAAAGCACATGCCGTTTCGGATGCTTGCGTGCTTGCTGGCGAGTCAATCTGCCTTTGCGAATCTGTTCAGCTGTCCATGATTGATCCTTCGTTAGCTGGGAGAGCCGATTTCTACGGCTTACCTTGTAAATACGACAATCGCCTATATGACAAATAAAGTATGTTTCACTAAACAAGAAAATAAGGGTCAGAGTAGTACCGAGCCGACTCCCGAAAAGCTTGCCTAATTCGATAAGCTGATTATTCACATCATGAAATAAACGATCTGTGGAAGGAGCAAGCGCTGACCAAATATTTTTTGATCGAAGCAAGGAAGGAAGCTGCTCGTCCAGCCATTCCTTTACGGTCTCCAGCGCAGTCTCGCTGGCTTGTCCTCCGTCACCGCTCCCACCCATACCGTCAGCAATCACAGCTACAGCATACGGTTCCCCTTTATCAGTGGAACCGATGCGCAACAATGAGCGGTCCTCATTGACCATCCGAAACCAACCTGAATGGGTAGCGACTCCATACTGCCAATGAATGGCAAATGTTGTTTTCAACCCTACGACCCCATTTTAAACGTATAATCGATATTAATTATTTTAACTATATCACCTTCTTGCAAAGAATACATCCGATAAGGCACTAAAATTTCTCCATTTACACGGGTTCCGTTACGCGAACCAAGATCCTTCAACCAAAATGCTTCATTCTCGCGAACAATTTCCGCATGAATTCGTGAAATCCCTTCTTCATCATGAGCAAGATCAACCTGACCTCCCGGTCTGCCAATTACAAAAGCAGCCTTGTTGATCTGAGCTTTCCTGGCTGACCCGTCACAATTCCATTCCAGATATGGAGCGGCTGCTTGGGATTTTTGCAGATGAGCTACCTGCTTTAAAAGCTGAGTTGCCCCAGACGGTGTCAGAAACGTTGTCCGCTGCTCGAGGCTCTTGTAGTATGTATCTGGTGTAGGATTAGTTATCTCAGTTGAACTGCCAGCAGCTAGTTTAGATTCCAACCTTGATACAAGAGGGATAGACGAGTCTTCTGGAGAGGGACCCGAATGTGCTGATTGATCTCGTTTCGGCACAAAAAAAGGCACTAAGCTGCCTTGGTCCGCGGTTTTGGTGCTCTCCTCCACTCCATCCTGATTAGGTCCAACTTTCCAAAAATCCATTTCCATATTGTCATCGTCCTGCGATGGAGGCTTCCAGATCCACAGAATGTAATAAACAACATCTACTGTTAACAACGATAAACCGGAGCAGATCATTAACCAAGCCTCACCTGAATAATCCAAATACAGCTTCCATATTAAACATAGAACAAGAAAGCCAACCAGCATAACCGGAATTTGAAGCTTTCTTCGCTGTTCTGGCTGATGCATCTGTTCTGCTTCCTTATCCAATAAAAGAGGTGAAGGTGGAGCAACCGAGAACTGTGATGCCCCAGTAACACCACCACTAAGCGGCGCCGATAGCCTTGCCTTCATGTCCTTCTCCATAACGGTAGCTTCAAGGTTGTTCGCATGCTTGTGGTTAAACCTCGCAGATTGCTCAGAGTAAGACTGCTTTTGTTCTTTAGCCGGTTCAGGTTCATTTAAAGGGAATGCAAAAGGTCGCTTAGACATTCCTTTATCTAATTCAATCCTGTTTACGCTGCTATTAGGTTGATTCATATGTTTAAGCAGCAGTTGCTTAAGCATAGGCAAATTAAAAGATTCATCCATCAAATAGTTCATAAGCTCTTGATAACCGCTGCCCGATAATTCAGTTACTTTATGGATCAGCCTTGAGGCCAAATGCTGTAAATCCGCGGACACCGAATTTTTGTCAGTTAAAAGCTCTTTAGGTACATAGGTAAGGTACATATCACACCAATCGTCGCTGCAGTAAATATAATCCTCCTTTAGAACATATCTTCCTTCTTGCAGCATGTAAATATTGCTTGAGGCAACAGTATCCACGATTCGGTATAGCAATGTAAAAAACTGTTTGATATTTAAGCTTTCAAGACGCAGCCAGTGTGTGAGCATCCGTTTGCCTGTGATGTTGTAATACAGCTTGATATGCTGATTGATCTCCTCTATTTGCATTTCAAGCAGCTGAGGGATTTTATTGATCTGCAGCATGTTGACCTGGAATTCAGACAGTTCCTCCCTGCGAAGACCTTCAAGTGAAGATAGCACCATATAATGTCCATTGCGGGTAACAAAGTCTACTTGCAAGCCATATAACTGCAAATTCATTCCTTGCTCCTCCTTTCACTATGAAATTTGTAAATAAGTCGCTGTCGCAGCCGCAGGCAGTACCGCCCACATAAACGGAAATCGAAAATTTTGCGAAGATTTTGCGAAGCCTTTCAATTGTTTCGTGTCCTTCCAAAGAAAAAAGAGCAGCAGCATTCTCGCAATTAGTACACCTCTCCTCTTCCATTCCCATCTCCACAGTAGAATCAGACAGCTAATACAAGCAGCATATACGAGCGAATACATAATGCTCTGAAGTACAAATTCCGCCCCCGTTAAAGCTCCCAGCGCGGCAAATAACTTAACATCACCCGCTCCTACCGCATGTATCCAATACAACAGCAGTAGCGGAATAAAGCCTAATAACGCACCTATTAAAGCAAAGCCGGCCCCTGAGTACCCTTCAGTCGCAATATGCAGCACAATACCTATAATTAAGCCGGCTGCCGTAATCCGATTCGGTATTTTTTGTTGAACAATATCCGTTGCAAATGCAATGGCAAGCAGTCCACCACTCAATACAGCAGCGATCATCAACTTCCACCTACCCATGCTCGCTCAAACGCTTTTTTACGAATAAAAATCTTCTTTCTGAAAAAGGGAACATTCAGCTGAAGCTCATACTCCGCCTCGATACCAATAAAAACATTCTCCTTATCGTTGAAATCCGGCAATGTAACATTGATTACTTTGAGCCGATCCTTCTTTAGACGTGTCTGATTAGCATAAAGCGCTACAACAGGAACAAATGCATTATTCAGTAAAGGCTTGTAGACAGCCTCGATTTTCTTTTTTGTTTCATCTGTCCCTGCTTGAGCAAGCTCTTCTAGCTGCAGCCTTTGCGTTTTCTCCATCCCATCAGAGCAATTACTGGATCTGGAATCCATCTCTCATACTCATCGATAAATTGCTCCGTATTAACTGCACCCTGCTTCACCGAATATATTTTCCCTAACGCAAGATCAATCCAGCCATTTACTGAGCTTTGATTCCATTGGCTTTTGGCGCCGGCATAAAGCAGGTCGACGGGATACATATTGACTGCTAAAACCTTGGTCGTCTCCGAAACAGCAGACTGCAATGCCATCTCGGTTAACGATATTTGGATAAAGGCAATAAGCATAAGAACAAAAGAAAGAAACAACGGTAATACAAGAGCAGCTTCCAGCACGATTCCTCCCTCCTGATTTCGGATCAGCTTCATATTCCACCTCCATGAGATGTTAGTACGCCATTACACCCGTTTTAATGATATGACAACGCGTCCCTTTTACCTCGCACGAGTATAATTCTGCAGCCCCCAGAACCTTCATTAATCCTGGTAAAAACCATAGCTTTACTGAAGTTGTAGCCGTTCCTGACAAGTAGGTTGCGCTTTGCTCTAAAGGAATTCCGGTGTTTAATTCGATCAATGATTGCATCCGTGAGAGCAGCACCTTGTCTCGGCTGTGAAGAAGCAGGAACATTCGCAAATAGTCTTTGTACGACAAGGTAACAATGCTGCCAAATTTTTTAGACAACGGAACCTGCTCACCCTGTACAAGCTTGATCATATCCATCTGAGCTTTCACGGCCCCTTCGGCAACTGCAGCCAAAAACACAAGAAGCGGAGAACCTGCATTCAAGGATTGAATATGCGGTTCTGTCAGAGCCTCAGCAGTCCCCACTGCAAGCCGGAAAACAAATATTTCCGCATACGCAGCTGAATAATTGCCTATACATGAATTCGCTCCATACAGCAAATATTCCAGCTCTTGATTTACTAAGGTGTGGCTATCAGGCTGAGACAACTCTTTGGAGGTCTTGGGTTGACCGGAAATCTTCTCCAAGCCCAGTGTCCTATAGTTAAACTTGCTGATAGCAAATTCGTCCAAGTAAAACTCATCCCTGACTTCTGATAGAACAGATTCTAGGGAAGAAATAAGATTCATTGCACTCATTCCAGCTTTATCTGCATTAACAAGATTAAGATCAGGCACAGGCTGTGCCAAATCGATTTGGCGGTTTGCTCCCATGTAGCGTTGGTAAAGACCTGTACTTCCTTTAACTGGATCTCCCTGCAGAGTGACATAATGCTCTTTAAATGGATCTGTCGTACTTACAAGGCTGCAGCTGCCCATTGCCTTCGTTACTTGATCCAAATAGGGCTGCGCTTTACTGCGCTGTTCCCGTTTGGAGGTGGCTACGGCGTTCTTATTCTTATTTCGTTCGGTTTCCTTGCCCCCTTGCTTCACATACAGCTCGTTTACCTGCTTCCAAAAAAGTTGATTCGTATTGTCCGCATTCCTATAATTGTTTGCATCAAACAGCAGAACACTGGCGAGCTGAGCTTCAAGTCCCGAAAACACCGCCACAGCTCCCGCCGCCTGACTACCATATTCATCCAGCTCCTGCCTTTGAATTATATGAATTCCTTGAAACGCTTGATTGGCGGGATAAGCAGGAGAAGAGCCAGTTGACTGGGTATCTATCGACCGCAATTGTTCATTCAACTGATCATTTGCTGAATTTGCTTGTGCCAGCGCCTCCTCAAATAATTTCAAATAAGCTTTTAATTCAGACACGTCCATGGATGATTTTAATTTCAACATAACCAACAGCTCTGCGTACTTAATTACATCCTCCAATAATCGATCCAAATCACTAATTGTATCATTCAAATCTGATATTTGAGCTTTCAATTCTGATTGCGTGTCGTATAATCGATCAAGAGCGGCCGCTGAATCCGAACCTGATTCTATTAAGGATCTTATTCGAAGATCAATTTTCTTTACTTGATCCCTTAAATCTGTCAAATCCCGTTTAGCATTCTGAATGGATTGCTTGACCTCAGTAACAGTATGAATACCAACTCTATCGCTAAGCTGGTTCAACGCTTCCAATTGGACCTTGTAGTAAGGGTGTACAGATGTGGCCTTTTGATGGATGGATATCCATTCCTTCCATGCTTGATCAAGATAGCCGTCTCGTTCTTCGAGCAGAGCTTCAATTTTCACCGCATTATGTGCATATTGGGAGGCCTGTGACATGGTAGCAGCCAAGCCTGTTTTCTTAAATTTATCTGCTATCTCCAAGGAATAAATCATTGGCGCACGATATTTCATTTCCTCCAAAATTTGTTTTTTAAAAAAGATATGATTTCCGAGCGTATACATGGAGGTTATGCCCGATCCATCCGTTTCCAACTTTTGATCAATGAAGCTGAAGCCCCCCGCGGTAACAGAACCGGACATATTTTCTGAGACAGTTTTCAGAAATAATGCCTCGGATTTATCCTTTTCCTGCTCCAGTGCATACAGACCATACTTATGCAGCTGCGGGGAAAAAGCAGACAGAGTAGAGCGGACTCCCGTTTTCACCGCATTCTCCGCTTCCTTCTCTGCTACTTTAAGACGTGAAAAATCGATCAAGAGGGCGCATAACAAAAAGACCGGAACCAAAATCATTATCAAATACAATGAAACTGCTCCATCCTGCTCCAAGATCAGCTCCCTCCAACGTCTCACATAATCTCGCTCCTCTCATAACAAATCGCTTACGTGCAGACCGTTAATTATTCATGAATAACAATCACGATTCCGCTCCTTTCCAGCTCCTGCCTCAAGCTTGCTGACAGCTTAACCTGGCTATTACGGGATTGCTTAAAAAAGTGCCAGACCACTCCTTTGACTGCTGTCCCATTCTGAAGAAGTTGAGCGTCCTTGGGCATTTGTTCATTACGAAGCTGGCTTTCACTAAACGTATAGAATGCCTGGTGCGCCACCTGATTTGCATCCATTGCATCTACTACTCGCTGTGTATCCGCATTGACATTAATAGTTAGCTCTCTTCCATTGACGAGAGTTTGCAAATATAGGACTGCTGTTTTGTGGCTGTTAATAACAACCGGTTTCTCTGGGACTGATTTGGGCTCTATCAAAGTTAAGAGTACATCGCTTGGCTTTATTCTGCCTTTTACTTCTTGGATAAAAGTTCGAGTAAGGTCAATGACCCGGATTGTTTCTACGGGATCGATTACTTGAGCTGCCGCTGAAGCTTGTACTTTACTCTCCAGTCTGTGCTCTACGTAGCGAGGGGAATGGAAGGGTTTGGCCAGATGAACGCTCACTTCCCGGCTAATCCCATTATTCTTGTACTGCATCGATCCATTCCACTCCGATGAGACTGCGTTCCCAATCCGCAGCAGCTTCCCCTCGGGGCCGGTATTTGCTTTTTGTCCTGCGACAGGCAGCGTTACCTGTGAAGCTGCGTTCGGGATCAGAAAAGAAAACAGATCGGATACACTGTCACTATTCAACCTCCAATACAAACCATCGTCCTCTCCAACCGTAAAAGCGCCTGTAATCGGATTCTTTTTGCTGTTGTCCCAGACGAACGCGGCACGATCTGCAGCAATTCCCGCCGTTTGATAGGCAGATGAAGTTTGAAACACAAACATCGCTAAAAACAACAATGAGATCGTACTCAATAATATAAGGGGGAGCACAAAGCTCGCTTCGATTGTAAAGCTTCCATTTGTATCCTTAAGCCACAGCTTCACTCTATTACAGCTCAACCTCGCCCCCACAATCATCTGCCATTTTCTATGGACTGATTGAATTTGCATCGTTTACAATGGAACCCGATTGTCCGGATATTTGCGTATTTGCGGAATTAAATAAATCACCCACCCATTTCATAATCCACTTTCTAAAAGTAAAGTGTTCAAATGTATGAAGTATTTGATTTTCAGAAATGCAAAAAGCCTAGTCAAAAATAATGACTAGGCTGATTTTCTTATTGCGAGTACTAAGATGAATATGCCGTTCAATCACAAAGCCGCCGCGCAAGTAATTATGGAAAATTCGGAGCACCCTGCGTTCAATATCCTGGAGTATCTAATTCAACCTTCAACACATCTTTGAAATCAATCAACTCCCAGTCTGCCCCTATATCCACCTTAATGAGATGTGTCCGTGGGTTTATCCAATCTACAACACCATTAATCTGTCGATTACCGTATTCCTTAAACACTATTATGCTGGCTCTGAGTGTATGCAGCATTGATGATCTTAGTCTGCCATACAATTCCTGCTGCTCCTCTTCAGTCAATTCAGGCTTGGTCTGTTTATTCTTCTGCTCGTTATGTAAATTAATCCTGTCTTTGTGTTCTGGTAACATCATCCGGCTGCTCTCCCACCTTCCATTTCCTTCAAGCTTTTTCCCCATGTTCGCTGTCACCCTCCATGTAATGGAATTCCCCAATATTTGGCTCCCTTTCTCCAAAATTTCCGTTCGTACCTTCTCCCACTGAAGCAAAAGATTATGATCGTAGCCGCGGCATTTGAATCTAGCCTGTATCCCTTCGGCTGCGCGAACTTCTTCAATTATCTTAATACCTCGCTTACGCAGCTCTGCCTTCAATTCCATTAACTCGGAGTGAGCACTGTCCTGCGCCTTACCAAGACTCATAACATAAAGAATATCTAGTTTCAGTTTAACTTGATTAATTCGATTGATGTCGCGTTGAAGTACATCCATCATTACGGGCAGGATAATCCCCATTTTGACAAACTGAAGCTCACCAGGTGTAAGTAGCGGCGCTTTTTTAATGTGACTTTCCAAATAGATCGCCTCCATATATGAGAACATATGTTTGTATAATTCTAAGGATAGCGAACATTAGTTCTTATTTCAAGAGGAATTTTTTAAAATGTGTGTTTGATTAAAATAGAGAGCTTTGATTTGATGCGGTTTATGTTAATAAAGACAGCAAGCTTTTACAAAATAAGTATGAGACTCATACTCACAAAAAAGACAGCGGCAGTCTAGGACGCAATAATTGTAGAGTGAAGGGCTGGGCATCCAGCCCCTCCTCATCAAACCGTACGTGAGGTTTTCCCTCATACGGCTTTCCGACGTTCTTCACCTCGAGCATTACGGTGTCCC
>NZ_JBHTGY010000089.1:0-56389 GCF_042676305.1 Paenibacillus sp. GCM10027630
ATTGAGCTTTGCGAGAACACTATTGAGAAATAGGGTGTATGGATTAAAATTTGAGAGATATTGAAAGCGCTTAATTCGACAGCCTGAGTTTTTCCAGTTAGATTGATTTCAGGCGATATCCACGCTGGATTAGCGTTACAATTTCCATCTATTTTCTTTCCTTCCGCAGCCGCCCGACAAATCATGGTCTCCTCTGATGGGAATTTCCCTATGAAAAAGACGCTTCCATTTCCGCTTACATGGTGGTTTTGGAGGCGTCTTTGTACATAGTTTGGGACTGACTCATTCAATGATATTCTTTTGGGACAGCCTCTCTAAGATTATGATAGATGGATCAGCTTATCTCTTAACCACATTGAAGTTATCCTCGATCAACAGCCAGTTTTGCGGAAAGCTCAGCCCGAGCTTCCAGTAGCTGATTCCTCGAAGTCCTAATTCCTTCAATAAATTAAACTTGGCTTGGATGGAACGCGCATCCTCGAACCAAACGACATGCTGCTTGCCGGAATGATCCCAATAACTGAAATGCGGAGCTTGCGATACATAATCGTACTCGATTCGTGCATGCTGATTTCTGGCCAAATCGATGGCAGCTTGCGGACTTAAGGCTTTGGCAAATGGACCGCCTTGTACGAACGGCAATGTCCAATCATATCCGTATAAATTTTGTCCCATCATGATTTTGGAAGCAGGCATTTCACTGATCGCATATTCCAAAACCTTGCGAACCGGACCGATAGGCGAAACAGCCATAGGTGGACCACCGCTATATCCCCACTCATAGGTCATAATGACAACGAAGTCAGCAACTTCCCCATGCACTTTATAATCATGAGCCGTATACCATGCGCCTGTTTGAGCCGAGCTTGTTTTGGGAGCCAGAGCAGTTGACATCAGAAAACCTTCGCGATGCAGCATGCCGGAAGCTTTGCGAAGGAAGCGGTTATAAGCGTCTCTATCATCCGGATGAAGATGTTCGATATCAAAGTGTATGTCTTGAAAATTCAGATCTTTTGCTGTTTGTATTATATTATTCAGCAATTGGTTCTGCACCTGTTCATCATTCAAAATGATGGAGCCAAGCTCGGGGCTGAACTGGTCCTTCTCCAAATTGGTTACGACCATCATTAAGGTAACATTGTGCTGGCGGGCAATTCCATTGAGACCATTCAAAGGCGGCGCTTGCAGAGATCCGTCTCGATTGATGCGAAAGCTGAAGGGAGCAAGATAGGTCAAATGAGGTGCGGTATCCCTTGCGGACTGCAGCAGCTCGGAGGAAATTTCATGTCCTCTAGGCTCAAGATAGGCATTAACTTCTGCTTTACGGTGCGGTGCTGGTGGAATATAGAGTCTCATTCCGGCATTTAGTGACTGATTCGTGTTTAAATGGTTGACTGATGCCAATGTCTGAACAGGGACGCCTAATTTGTTGGCTATGCTGTATAAACTGTCGCCAGGCTGCACCCAATAATACGTTCCAACTATAGGAATGACTAATGCCTGTCCTACGACTAGCGATTTTTCGGCAGAAATTTCATTGGCATCGGTTATTTCCTTAACCGTCACCCCATAAGTATTCGCAATCTGATAGAGTGACTGACCCTGTTGCACGACGTGAATTTGCATGGTTCCCCCTCCTTGTAAGGATTAGATTTGTAAATTACGATATTTTCATTATTGGATAGAGTATGCGGAATAGCCCAAATGGGTGTCTGTCTATACCAAGAGTCCTTCCAACATTTTAGGTGTGCTAACTGGTTATAGGGTAAAAGGGTTAGGCACTTCCCACCATAACCATTTCGTGCTACTTTTAATAGACATTATTATTAATCTGCAGCCGCAGCGAGGTGGAGAATTGTTTAACAAGAAAGCGCTATCAATAAAAACGAAGCTGGTGCTGCTTATTCTTTTCTTTTTATGTGTTCCGCTGCTTACCTTTGGCACGCTTTGGTATGTAAAGGCTTCTGAGAGCATTGAGCATAACGCAATCGATTACAGTGAGCAGCTAATGGGGCAAATCAATTCTCAGCTGGATGGGTATTTCTCCGACCTGGAAAGAATAACCTACCCGCTGCTGCTGCATCCGCAGATTCAATCCTTCATGAAGCTTGGGCCTGAGGACCAGTACGAAAGGTTCCTCATCAGCAAAAAAATATCCGACGAGCTGTTTCCAAACATTACTTTCGGACGCCCTGATATTTATGGTCTATCGATTGTATCCAAGAATGGCATTGCTACCGCAAGTTATAGTGCTACGGCTGCCAAAGCAAGCTATGAACAGTATAAGGATGCGCTGTTGGGTGATCGGAATTACCGGATTGTGGGCATCGAATATATGGATTCAATCCCTGTTTTGACGATTGCCCGCAAGTTTTTGGATACGGTCTCCTATCAATCCAACGGGATGCTGATCGTTTATGCCAGGCTCAATGAAATCATTAAAATTTGCGAGAAGATCAAGCTGGGGGAAAGCGGGTTCGTATGGATTATGGATGCGGATGGACGGATCGTCTACCACCCTCAGAGGGAGAAGTGGGGAGTGCCCGCTCAAACACCCAAGCTCAGTGAAATGCTGAAGGCTAGCCAGAGAGGGTACTACGTGGAGAAGGCTCAGAGCGACAATCGGCTTATTATATATGAACGCTCCCAGATGACGGGATGGACTCTGGTTTCCGAAGTATCATTAAAAGAATTGAATGGAAAAATGATTGGCCTGAGGAATGTTACCCTATGGGTCGGCCTCCTGCTGGTAGGACTGGCGTTAATGATAACGGGAGGCTTCTCTTTCTATTTAACCCGTTCATTATCCCATTTGCAGCGGCTTATGCGACGTGCGGAAGAAGGAGACCTCAGCGTTAAGGCTCCTGAGAGAAGGAATGATGAATTGGGAGGCTTAAATCGGGGATTCAACCGTATGGTCAGTCAAATTGGCCTGCTTATTCAGGAAGTGCAGACTTCCCATATGAAGGAGCGGGAGATGGAAATACGTCAGCGGGAATCGGCTTTGCAGGTAATGCAATCGCAGATCAATCCTCATTTTCTCTATAATACTTTGGAGATTATTAACTCCTATGCGATTATCGAGGATGTTCAGCCCATTAGCCGGATGGCTACCTCATTGGCGGATATTTTCCGATACAGCGTTGGTAACCCTGGGCAAGCGGTCACGTTAATGGATGAAATCCGGTATATTCGCACCTATCTGGAAATTCAACAGGAGCGCTTCAATGCTCTACAAGTAGAGATTCGTGTGGAGGACGAATTGCTTTCTCAAATACAAGCAGTACGGCTAATGATTCAGCCGCTTGTGGAGAATGCGTTTAAGCACGGCTATCAAGCTCACAAGCAAAAGCCAAGCTACATAGGGATTAGCGGCAGGCTCCAGGATGGGCAATATATGCTGTGCATTGAAGACCGGGGGCAAGGAATGGACAGCAAGCTTATGGAACGGTACAATGAAGCCTTTATGATGGACGATAGCAGAGGGCTGCCGCAAAACGGGGATGTTAGCGGAGTCTTTGATACCATTGGTCTATGGAATGTACATCAACGCATCCGAATTAGCTTTGGACCGTCCTATGGGTTATATATCGTCAAGTCCGATGTGACAGGAACCCTTATCGAGATGCGGCTCAAAATGATCAACTGGAGAGAGGGTGAAGAAGATGTACAACGTATTAATAGTTGATGATGAAGTGATGATCAAGCGCAGTCTGACTAAACTAATTAATGACAGTTCACATGGATTTCACGTCTTGGGTGAAGCGGAAGATGGGAGCGAGGCGCTGGCTCTATGGGAGCGGCTGAAGCCAGACTTGATCATCACCGATATAAGCATGCCGGTTATGGATGGCCTGGAGCTTATTAAAGAAATCCGCAGCCGGGAACAGGTAACGGAAATTGTCATTTTATCCGGCTATGATGATTTTGGATACGCGCAGCAGGCCATGCGCCAAGGGATCATGGATTATTTGCTCAAGCCGATCCGGCAGGAGCAGCTGGAGGATCTGCTGGGCAAAGCGGCAGCGCGTTTGGAGCAGCGAGGGAGAAGCATCAAGGAACGGGGACAGAGGCTCTGGGAATGCAGAGGTATTGCCGCCTTAATTGCCGATGACTTGTGGATGGTTAGAGAGACGGAAGCACTGCGGCACCTGACGGATTATCAGCAGCAGCTGTTGAGTCGCGGATTGACCGTCGCGCAATGCTCCGAGCAGCTGGAGGATGCGCTTGTCTTGGCAGAAGCCGAGCTTATTGCCCAGAGCAGCGGTAAATTGCAGGAGCTTCCGAAGCCGCTGCTCACTCCTGCTGCTGTCTCTGCCGAGGAGCTGCTGCTTCGTGCGGGAGAGAGTGTTGCGGCCTACGTAGATCAGATTCGTAATATGCGTAATTGGGGACAAAATCAGAGCATCCAGAAGGCGGTTGAATATATTTTAGCTCATTATACGAATGAGCATCTGTCCCTTTCCCATGCTGCGAATGAGGCCGGTATGTCCGACTCTTATTTCAGCAGATGCTTCAAAGATGAGCTTGGACTTAGCTTCATTGATTACGTCATTAAGCTTCGTATGGAGAGAGCCAAGGAGCTGCTGGAAGCTGCAGAGAGCAAGACATACGAGGTCGCCTTTACTGTAGGCTACACGGACTACCCGCATTTTTCCAAATCGTTCAAAAAATATTGCGGGTTATCGCCCAACGACTATAAGAAACGGTTAAGCAATAAATAAGACGTGCAGCATTTGCACGTCTTATTTATATTTAGAACTTAGGAGGATCGAATGTGTCAAAAAAGCACAACTTGTTATCTTTAAACACATGGTCGTTTGAAATGACAGCGGTTACAATAAACAGTGTGAAGGGGAGGGAGAGAAATAATGGAGTTAAGAAAGAATAGCACAGCACCGGAACCAGCAGTCTCCATTCCGGTCACAGTCTCGAAGCGAAAGTCGTATTGGTACAAACATTGGCAAATTTATTCGATGGTGCTTCCTGGGCTGATTTATTTTATTTTATTCAAATATATTCCACTTACCGGCGTAGTTATCGCATTTCAGGATTACAACGTGTTTAATGGAATTTTTGGCAGCAAGCTTGTCGGGCTTAAGCATTTTTACAATCTGTTTACGTATCCCGAATTTATGAGAGTACTGAAGAATACGCTGCTGATCAGTATTTATCAAATCGTGTTGGGGTTTCCGGCTCCTATCGCTCTGGCTATGCTGATGAATGAAGTTCGCCGGATGTTTTTCAAACGCACGATACAAACCGTCCTTTACCTTCCGCATTTCCTGTCTTGGGTCATTGTTGGAGGGCTTGTCATCAACTTCTTGTCACCAAGCTCAGGGATGATTAATGACATACTGAGGTGGATGGGCAAGGAACCGGTATTTTTTATGCAGGAGCCCGGCTATTTCCGTTCGATCGTCGTTATCTCTGCCATTTGGAAGGAAGTGGGCTGGGGTACGATCATTTACCTTGCAGCACTAGCGGGCATCAATCCAGAGCTGTATGAAGCTGCTGAAGTCGACGGAGCGGGTAAGCTGAAGCAAGCTTTTAGCATTACACTGCCCTCACTCCTGCCGACTATTATGGTGCTGCTGCTGTTAAGAGTTGGCAACGTGCTTGACCTCGGCTTTGAGCAGATTTATATGCTGCTGAATCCTCTCGTGACGGAGACGGGCGAGATTATAGATACTTACATTTACCGCATTGGTCTCTTGGGTGGGCAGTATAGCTATACAACGGCTATCGGATTATTCAAATCACTTGTCGGTGTCATTCTGGTTGTTGGAGCGAATCAATTAAGCAAGAAAACAACCGGAAATTCGATTTATTGATTACTGAAAGGAGAGCGGTACTTTGATCAAGGAAAATGCTTCACGCCGTGCGTTTATTTATGGCAACTATTTGTTTCTTACCTTTACCGGTTTAGCTATGCTGCTTCCTTTTTTACATATTTTTGCAGGTTCATTGAGCAGCGGAAATGCAATATCTCAAGGCCGAGTTAGTATTTTTCCGGTAGAGTGGACGTTGATTAATTACGAAGCCGTTCTCCAGAACGCGGCCATATGGAAATCCTTTGGTGTGACGATGCTGCTGACAGTGGGCGGAACGATTTTCAATCTGTTTTTTACCTCACTGATGGCCTATGGATTGTCCAAAAATGAGCTGAAGGGCCGTTCCTTTATTTTGCTGCTGATCGTTTTCACGATGATTTTTCAAGTTCCATTGATTCCAGGTTATTTGCTCATCAAATCATTAGGGATGCTCAATTCGCTGTGGGCTCTTATTATTCCCGGAACGATAAGCGCTTTCAATTTGATCATTATGATTTCCTTTTTCCGTGAGATACCTGAAGGACTTGTTGAGGCTGCTCGGATTGACGGCTGTGATGAGTACCGGACCTGGTGGAGTATCGTGCTTCCGCTGTCGCTTCCATCCTTAAGCACCGTTGGATTGTTCTATGCGGTTGGTCATTGGAACGGCTACTTCAGCGCAATTATGTACATCCGGGATCCCAGCTTGTTTCCTCTTCAGGTAAAGCTTCGCCAGCTGCTCGTTGACAGTGATACCGAAGCGCTTATGCAAAGCGTGAACGTGACGCTGCAATCGATGGAAGGCATTAAAATGGCAACGATTATGGTTGCTACTATCCCGATTTTGTTGGTTTACCCGCTGATTCAAAAGCATTTTATAAAAGGCGCGATGCTGGGGTCAGTGAAAGGTTGATATAGAATTCCATTATAATTATAAAGGAGAAGGGTCACATGAGAAAAAAAATGACGATGCTTGCATTATCCGCGGCTTTGGCTGCAGGGACTTTGGCTGGCTGCTCATCAGGCGGCGATACTAAGGGTCAAACTAATCCGCAGGGAAAGACGGACAGCAAGCCGGTTAAGCTGAAGGTAGGAATTGGTACGGAAGGGCTGCAATATATTGAGGGCTCCGCGAACATTAATGAAGACAAGTATACGAAAAAGCTCCGTGAAATTTCTAAAACTGATGTGACCCTGGAGTTAATTCCGCACCGTGAATTCGATCAAAAGCTGACGTTGCTGTTTGCCGGTGGCGAGCTGCCGGACTTGCTGCAAACACATGGCATTAATAAGCCTGAAGTGGCTCCGGCTATCGATACTGGCGTATTAATTCCGCTGAATGAGTTGATTGACAAATACGGACCTAATTTGAAAAAGAACATCCCGAAGGAATCATGGGATTTCGCCTCCGTCAGCAAAGACGGTAAAATATACGGTATTCCTACAGTAAATGCGACGCCTAACGGCAACGTTATGATGGTCCGTAAGGATTGGCTGGATAAGCTCGGGCTGAAGCCGCCGAAAACGGTAGACGAATATATCGAAATGTTGAAAGCGTTTAGAGACAAGGATCCGAACGGTAACGGAAAGCAAGATGAGATTCCATTCTCCGGACGCGAGAAGCTGGCATTTACCGAGGCATTCTTCGGAGCTTACGATGTCATGCCGGCAGACTGGAAGTTTGAGAACGGACAGTTGATTCCGAACCTGATCCGACCGAAGATGAAGGATGCATTGGCGGTTTACCGGACGCTTTATGAACAAAAGCTGCTGGACAATGAAGTATTCGTGCAAAAGCCTAAGGATTGGGATGCGAAAATTAAAGGTCAGGGGATTGTTGGCTTATGGATCCACGGTCCTAGATTAGCGGATAAATGGGCAGCTGAGGTAAGGACAGGGACACCAACGGCTCAATTGGAAATCATTCCGGCGCCTGTTGGACCTGACGGTAAAGGCGGCTTAGGCATCAGCTCCGCCGTTGGCGGCAGCGTATGGGTCATCCCGAAAACAACGAAAAATCCGGAAAATGCTATAAAATTTCTGGATTGGTTTTACTCGGATGAAGCTCAAAAGTTTCTTACCTACGGGATAGAAGGAGACGACTATACGCTAGAGGGCGGAAAGATCAAGTACAAATATCCGGAGAAGCAGGAAGACATCTATAGAGAAGAAATGCATCTGACCTGGCTGCGCATGGTAGGGCCTTCCCACTTGAGTGATGCGGAATTTATGAAAAATCGTCCATCCGGCGACCTTGTAATGAGAGCGATGGATGTGGCTGCGAAGGAAGGACGCAAAAACGATGGTCTGGGTATGCCGGCGCTGCCGACTGCACAAGCTCGTCCGGAGCTCTCAAGAGACGGCCTCTGGCTGGAGCTGGCTGCGAAAGTCATAACCGGCAAGGAATCACCGGATGCGTTCGATAAGTTTGTCGAGGATTGGAAAAAACGCGGTGGGGATCAAATTATTAAAGAAGCGACCGACTGGTATAAGAGTACACATAAATAAATAGTTGGAGTAGGCATTGCTCTATGCAATGCCTATTTCGTTAAGGAGTGGTGAACATGGAGCATTTGGTTGGAACGCATGACTTGAAGCAGCTTCCCTTATGGGGACCGTACACGAAGAAATACATAGGCATTTCGCATATTGCGGACGCTGACAGAGGCTTACGCTTTGATTTGAGTGTATTCCCAGGTTTTTACCGCAGAAAGGTAGACGTACCTAATGTGATGTGGGAGTCGGGTTACCATCCATGGGAAGCGTCACCTGATCTTAGCTGGTTTACGCATAGGCATGAGCTGGAATGGAAGGATCAGGTTTATACGGATATTACCTATGCCGAGATGTCCGAGAATGCAAGGCTGGTCCGGTGTGAATTCGTCAACCGGACCGAAGCTGAGCAGAATGTTGTGCTGCATTACATGGCCTCGATGCATTTCCCGCAGGTGCGTGGTCATGGAGAACTGCTGCGGACAGTCCGCCCGGAGCTTCCGGAGGGGGCATTGTGGACGAATGCACTGGACTATGCGGCGTTATCCTACGCAACGCCGCAGCCGAGTGACAATCTGGTATACGACGGCTTTTTTCGTGGCGAAGCACGCGGTCAAGGATTAGTCGGAGGCTCTGCGCTTCGTTTCGGGAGAGAACCGGGGGACCGGGTTTCCTACACGGTTGTGGCTGCCAAGCCGTTGGAGCAAGCTGTGCTTCTGCTGCGCTTCCGAATGAAGGAAGGGCAGCATCTAAGTATTCGGCTAGGCGGTATGATTGATGCTTCCATAGAGCTTACCGGGACAGGTGAGCTGGCTGAAGCAAGTGTAAGCTTAGGAGCGCTTGAGGCAGGGCATTATGAGCTTATTTTTACAGCTGGTGAAGGTAGTAACGTTGGCAACAATAACGCTGGTGGCAGCAGCAGCTACAGCAGGGGTAATGCTTTCACCGTCTCAGCGGAGTTTGACGGGTTTGTCATTGCAGAGCAAAATAGGCTTGATCAAGTGCGATTTATACCTGAGTCGGACGAGGCGCATCCACAAATAATCCAGGGGCCAGTTCCGAACAGTCTGCTGCTGAAATATGAGGGAATCGATCACTATTATGGGCTGCTCTGGGCTTATGAGGACTACGAGGTGCGGGAATTTCATTGTGATGAGCTCGATCGTTTTATGCGTCACAATGTGCATCATCATACTAGTTCTGTATTTAAGGGAGAAGGGCGAGGCCATTTCACCAATGTATATTTGAGACCGATTCCTTTGGCTCCGCATTCCAGCAAGCTTATACATGGAATGGTGTGCAGCGGCAGCAAGGACGAGGTAGAGCGGCAGCTATCTTCCAGTCTGATTGATCCGAAGAGATGTGAGACGGTTTTCGCATCGTTGAAGGAGAAATCTTTGCAGGCCATGAAGAAAACGTACAATCCGTCCGGCGAGCCGTACCGTTTGAGCCAACAATTAATGGAAGCAACACTCGCTACGAATATTGTTTATCCGGTTTATACAAAGCGCTCTTATATTCGTCACAGTACTCCAGGGCGTTGGTGGGACAGCCTGTACACTTGGGATTCCGGGTTTATCGGGATCGGCCTGGCGGAACTGGACATGGAGCGGGCGTTGGAATGTTTAAATGCGTACGTTACTGAGCCAGGAGATCCGCACGCCGCGTTCATTCACCATGGCAGTATGGTTCCTGTACAGCATTATTTGTTTCTGGAGATTTGGAATAAGACACAATCCAAAGAGCTGTTGAATTATTTTTATCCAAGGCTTAGGCAGTACTATCTGTTCTATGCAGGCAAGCTTGGGAGCTCAACCACAAGAGTATTATCCTCGGGCCTGCTGAAGACATGGGATTATTTCTATAATTCCGGTGGTTGGGATGACTATGCTCCTCAGGTTGAAGTTCATCGAAGCCGGTTGACGGCTGAAGCTGCTCCAGTGTCCAACACAAGCCATGCTATCCGTATTGCCAAAATTTTAAAAATGGCGGCAGCAGCAATAGGGGGACTTGAAGAGGACGTTGCGGAATATGAGGGAGACATAGCTCTTTTTGGAAAAGCAATCCAGGATTATGCATGGGATGAAGAGAGCGGTTATTTCGGTTATATTATGCACGATACGAAGGGGCAACCGAATGGATTGCTGCGCCATGAAAGCGGGCAAAACTACAATATGGGGCTCGATGGAGCTTATCCGCTCGTAGCGGGTATATGCAATCCCGAACAAGAACGTCGTCTACTTGGATATATATCTGACAGCAGTCGTTTATGGAGCCCTATCGGCTTAACAGCTGTCGATCAGAGCGCTGCTTATTACAAAAAGGATGGCTATTGGAATGGCGCCGTCTGGATGCCGCATCAATGGTTTTACTGGAAAATGCTCCTCAGCCTGGGCTACAGCGAACCGGCACATAGGATCGCCCGTACAGCGCTTGAGCTATGGAAGACGGAGACAGGCGAGACCTATAACTGCTATGAGCATTTTATCGTCCAATCCGGAAGAGGAGCAGGGTGGCATCACTTCGGTGGACTTTCCGCCCCGGTGCTAAGCTGGTTTGCCGCCTATCACCGACCAGGGACACTCACCTGCGGCTACGATGTTTGGCTGGAGCACAAGGAGTTTAGCGTGGATAATTCGGAGCTTACCGCCGAAATTCGTTATTTTGGTGCAGCCGATCGTACTCATTCGCTTTTGGCCTGCATGAAAGCAGGCGGCAGCTACAAGGTCACTTGGAACGGGAACCCTGTGGATGTCCAATCCGCTGAGGATGGTGTGCTGGACATTCGATTGCCTGGGGAAAGCAGCGGGAGGCTGAGGGTTACTTCGGCTTGAATCGGTCATTTATCGATTCCACGAAGCTTTACATCGTTATAGTGAATTACATCGTGAAGGACCTCATCATGAGTATTGTTTTTTTTCATACTTCTAGACCCGAGCTGGTAGCACGTGAACGTTATAGGAGTACGTGATTTTATGGAGGAAGCAGGACTTGTGATTGATCTGAAGTTGATGATAATCAAATCCAATGGTGGATAATATCAACCCAAAAAATAAATAAATCGGATATCGCCCAAACCCGCTAAGGCTTGATTCTGCGTGGGTTTGGGCTTTTTTGTGGTGATTTCTTTTATTGTTCTTTTATGGCTAAACCTCGAAATCAGTGCTTGATCCCCATTGGAACATATGTTCCCAAAAATCCTGCAAACATGCAGTTATTTTCTAACAAAATTGTTGTTGAGAAGAACATGCCTGCAAAAATACATCAATTTTCATGGCAAACTCTTCGGTCCAGCTAAGAATGAAAAAATAAATGCACATTTGCATGAATTCAAGAAGACTGCCGATATGCAAGCCAAAAGGATGTATAGAAGCAGGTTTTAGGAAGAGGTAATGACTTCGAATCGAATAATTCGAATACAGTCGTGTGCGTTAGCATTGCCGTTCTTAAGGTTTTGTCTACAGCTGAGCAGGGCACGGCACGGAGACAAAATCGAATGACTTTGTCAAAGTGCTGATTTCTTTTATTATTCTTTTATTGATGTGTTTTATAATAAATCTAGCAGGTTGACGACATCCGGGATTAAGCTCGATACCGAAAATGCTGATGCAATTGGCCTTTATGGCATTTGTGCCTTCGCTGCCGAAATAATATTGCTGATCTTGTTTTCAAGATTGAAAATGGCTTGCTTCTCCTCATTGATTTGATGGGATAAGGATATCAGGGATGCGAGCGTGTCCAGAACGGTGTGGGGATCGTTATTTTTGGCTGCTTGTTTAAACGTATTCCACACTGTGGTTATATCGGTTTCGTTAGTTTTGATTGCACTTCGCTTATTTTTAATTTCCAGATTAACGGGGGTGATTTCTTCCAATCTGCCTCGAAGCTCTTTCTTCTTTTTGGCTGCATTTTCCTTGGCTGCCCGCCATTCATTTTCTTTGGTATTGATGTTTATACGGGCTGCTTGAACAGGGATTTTTATGAGATTAACTTGGAATTGGAACAGATTGGTTAAGTCCTTGCTTTTCAGTGCTCTGGCTGCTTCAATCTGCTTGTTCAAAGAGCTGTAATGGGAGAATAGTGCTTTGTACCGTTCTCGTAATTGTGTAACTTCGGATTCGAGCTTGTCTAAGCTTTCGGCATCGATTTGTTGAATTTCTTTATTGAGAGCCGCCGAAGTATCCTGGTTTCGAGTGTGGAGCTCTTTGATTTCTACATCCCAGTCTTGCAATTGTTTCTGAACCGTGAGTAGTTGATCGTACAGCGAGCTAATTTTATCCGCTTGACTAGGGGCTGCAGCTGCAATTGTTTTATCGAGAGATGACTTGACGGAGGTTGTGAATTTAATAGGGGCAGCGGTTACTGTAGTAGGGATACTGGAAGCAAGTATAGAAGCGGCGAGCAAAGCTATGAAGATTGATCTAGTGTTCATTGAATTCCTCCTTAGTTATGAATGGAATGTGAGGTACCGGATTGCAGCAAAAAAAGCACCGATAAGAAAGGCAATTAGCCTTCTCTTACCGGTGCTTCCGTTGTAAGCGATCGTATAAATGATATGTGTAATTACTATACAGGATGCCTCAATGGCCTGTCAACAACTTATACAAACCGGGAGACAAATTGTTTCAGCCAAATGAGTTTGCTTACTATTAACCGTGTACAGGCGTAATCATCAACTCTATAAAGCTTTCTTTAATAAGAGATAGATAAACTATGTAAATAGAGACTGGATAATTTTAACTGGTATAATCTTATAAAATACTAGTACCTTGGAACTAAGTTTATAGTACAATTATGTAAAATAAAGTCACGTTCATTTAATGAAAAGAATGGAGAGTAAGCCTCATGCTCAAGCTTTTCACAGGTAAGACGATGGTAAAGGCAGCTCAGAGGTTTACAGAGGATAAGGAAGAATATACGAAGGTACTATGGCTGTTTGGCTATTTGTTTTGCGTAGTATCGGCATCCACGTTAGGACGGACTTCAGCAGATGCCCTGTTTCTATCGCGGTTTGACGCCTCTCAATTATCCATCATGTATTTGCCTCAATCGGCTGCGCTTATTTTAATTGGATTTTTATTTCAAAGGTTTGGCAGTCGTTTTCGTTTGGATCGTTTGATCAAAGCTTTGATTCCTATCGTTTCCCTGCTGGTACTCATCTCCAGAGTAGGGGTAGGTCAAGATTACACATGGGTTTATCCTGTTATCTATGTGATATACGATGTGTTTAATTTTCTGATGATCGTTATCTTCTGGCAATTTGCCACCTCTGTGATGGACCAGCGAAAGGTGAAACGGATGATTGGTTTGGTTGGGAGCGGAGGGATCATTGGGGGAATTATTAGCGGTTTTGGATTAAAGCTGTTAGTTCCGCTGACAGGTACGGCCAACTTAATCTATTTTTATGCAGCACTCCAATTACTGGCATTGATAGCTGTGTATCGTGTTATTGGAATGAGTAAAGACCCGGAGGAATTATTTTCAACATCGAAAGCAAGATCGAAGAAACCGACCAATGAACGTAAGCGGCAGGGGGAACAAAAGGCTGGCTTGTTTCAAAATGTCCCTCACCTGAAGTACGTTGCAATTATGTCGGCAACCTTGGTGCTTTCGCTCACTTTTGTCGATTATCAATTTAAGGTCATTCTTAGAAACACGCTGCAAAATGATGCTCTAGCCGGATTTATGGGGAGCTTTTACGGATTTTCCGGGCTGTTGGCCTTGTTCGTTCAGCTGTTTGTCGCAAGTAAATTATTAACGAGATTTGGAGTTATGACAGCCATTCTCGTATTCCCTATTGCCTTGTTTACAGGTAGTTTGGGCGTTCTATTGATGCCTGTTCTTGCGCTGGCAGTTATCGTTAAGGGAAGCGACAAGGTAGTTGGGGATACCATTTATTCCTCGGTAAGCCAATTGATTATGTTTCCAATTTCTCCGGAATGGCGGAATCGGGCCAAAGGCTTTTTGGACGGCGTCGTACGAAATGGAGCCAAGGGAATAGCGGGTATCAGTCTAATTATATTATCTCCGCTGCTTAGTGCAGGGCAGTTTAGTTATGTCATTCTCGCTTTGCTCGCCTGCTGCGTAGTAGCGGCTGTCAAAGTAAAAAGGGCTTATTTGCAAACGCTGCTGTCTACTTTGGAAACGAGGGGGACGGATCTTCAAGAAACGGAACTCGATTTAATGGACCCTGCAAGTAGACAAATTCTAATCTCTGCATTAGAGAGTTCGGACAGGCATCAGGTCATGTATGCTTTAAAGATTTTACGCGGGTTGGATGGATTTGATTTATCTCCGCATATTCCGGCACTGCTTCGCAATCCATATCCAGAGGTCTGTGTAGAGGCTGTCATCTATATCGAGCAAATGACTCCGGCCGGGCTGGAGCAAGAATTGCAGGAGCTTCTAAGCTCATCTAACCCTCAGGTTAAAGCCCAAGCTTTATTGGCATTAGCTGCTTATTCCAAAGAAGAATATTTGGATCAAATAACGCTTCACCTTGAGGCGGATGAGGTCGGGATTAAAGCGGGGGCGATAGCAGGATTAATAAAATTTTATGGTATAGAGGGGATGTTTCGTGCTGTTGGAACACTCAAGCAATTGATTGAGAGTACGGATGAAGAGGAACGGACGGCTATGGCCGTCTTATTTGGACGGATTGGAATCCAAAGCTTCTACAAGCCGCTGGTTCCGATGCTGAATGATACCTCATCAAGGGTACGAATCTGTGCCTTGGAATCTGCTGCATTGCTTTGTGTGCCTGCTTTAGTACCCCATATTGTGCTTATGCTTCAGGATAGCCGGACGCGTCGGCATGCTATTGAAGCGTTGGCCCGTTATGATGAGAAAGTTATCATAGGGCTGCTGGAGCCCTATTTCATTGAGGATGGCGTATCTTTGCTGCATTTGCCCAAAGTTTTCGAACGTATTGGAACGCAAGGGGCTTTCGATACCTTATTGATTCATTATCGCCACTCGAATTATGAAATGCGCGATAAGCTGCTGGAAGCTTTGAGAAATTTGCGTCATGGGATCCGGCAGGTGGACGAAAAGCTGGTGGAGGAATTAATCCTCCAAGAAATCCAGCTATATTGGCAATTTGCGGAGCAGAGTTCAGGAGTCGTTGGAAATAAAGCTTATACAGCCATTTCGGAAGCGGTAGATCAGATACGGTCGTCGATGACCGGGCGTATTTTTGGGCTAATAGGGCTCGTCTATGAGTCCAAAACCGTTCAGGCGGTTTACGCTAACTGGTCTGAAGGAGAAGCGAGGCATCAAGCGAATGCAGCAGAGGTTATGGATCAAATGCTGTCCGGAAATCTCCGTATGGAGATAATCAAGATCATGTCGTCTCCTAAAACAATAACAGTTGCCATGAAGAAGGAAGCTTTAGAGGATGAAAAGCTGATATGGCTCTATGAGAATGGAGATGAGTGGCTGCGTCAAATGATTCAGCTGGACGTTATGCAGGAGAAAAGGCTTGTGAAGAACACAGCGCTTAAAACTCGGCTGGATGCATCCAAGGATATTTCATTAGAATGGCTGGCTGACCAGATGGAGCGGGTCCATTTGCTGAAGAAGGTGTCTTTGTTCCAAGGATTGACGAGCAGGGATTTGTTTTTTATTGCCCAACAGCTGAAACAGATCAATGAAACAAGCGGAGCTATCGTATTCAAAGAGCGTGATCCGGGAGATTCTCTATATTTAATTCAGTGCGGTAAAGCAGGTGTATACCGTAATCAAGAGAAGATTAGTGTACTCGAAGCCGGGGATTGCTTTGGCCAAACAGCTATTCTAACCAAAAAATTAAGAACGGCGACAATCCGCGTTGAAGAGGACATTCAATTGTGGCGGCTTGATTCCACAGCATTGTATGAGTTGATGTTCGACCGAACCGGAATGGCTCTGGAAATGATGAAATTGCTGTCTCGCCGCTTGCGGTCTATGCTTGAACGCAGTGCTCAGCCCAAGGAGGAGACGGATCAACAAGACGGGGCTGATAAACATCAAGTTGTATCTTCATTGCCAGAAGCAGCCGCTGCAGCTTCGGCCGAGTTGGGACATGCGGACTCAGTAGCCGATTCGACACATAACAATAAAATTCTACGCCGAGTATTGATTCTACAAAAGATTGAACTGTTTTCCCACCTAACCCAGGATGATTTCATTCGGTTGGCGCAGATGGTGGACGAGGTTGAATACGAGGCAGGAGAAGCTATATGCAGTGCAGGTGATTTCGGTGACTCCATGTTTGGAATCATTGAAGGAAACGTTCGTGTTCATAGAGGAAGTGAAACTTTTGCGACTTTGGGCGAAGGGGAATATTTTGGAGAAATGGCTATTATCGATAGCGGCCCTCGTTCTGCTGATTGCACAGCGATAGGTCAGACTGTACTGCTTCAGCTTCAAAAAGATCAGGTGTTCTCCTTCTGCTTCCAAAATATCGACTTGCTCCGCAGCATGATGCAGGTACTTGCAGACCGGGTTAAAGGAATGCTTCATGAAGACGGAAGTCGTTAGAACATATAAATATAAAACAACGGTCTTCCTTCAGGAGGGCCGTTGTTTAAGCGTCTGAGTAACTCTTAATCCATTTGCTTAACTGGGCTTAGCTTACGATAAGTCAGCAGCTCCGATATCGTTACAAAACGGTAGCCCCGGTTTTTGAGCTCCGGCAAAATTTGCTTAAGTGCATCCACCGTTTGCGTTTTCCCTTCAACCCAATCGTGAAGCAGCACGATATCGCCATTTTTCACATTATTTAATACGGTGCTTGTAATCTTGGATACCCCAGGCGTAGCCCAGTCTCTTGTGTTGATATGCCAGGACCACATAACTACCGTGTAGCCCGCTTTTCTCGCTGTTTGGACGAGTGCTTCGTTATAGTACCCGCCTGGCGGCCGGAACAAGTGGGACTTTTGACCGGAAGCTTTGAAAATGATCTCCTCCGCACGTCTTATTTCCTCGGAAATTTTATTCTCGGGAAAAGAACGATTGAAGTAAGTGTGATGGTATGTATGATTGGCCAGCTCATGTCCTTCGGCAATTTCACGGCTTACAAGCTCAGGATATGCCTCCGCTTTATTTCCTACAATGAAAAAAGTTGCTTTGGCCTCATATTGCTTCAGCAGCTCCAATATTTGCGGTGTGTCCTCTGGATCTGGACCATCATCAAAGGTCAATGCAATTACCTTTTCATCGGTCGGTACCTCCCATACTACTTCTCCTCGCTTCTCGTAGTAGAATCGATTTTTCTTTGGCGTTTGGGCCGCGCTCAAATTGCCGCTTAAACCAATTAACATACAGCACATCAATAGTAATATTTTTGTCGAAAATTTCAACATGGTGTTAGATTCTCCTTCCCAGATCAGGCCCAGGGCAAACCGGCGTATGCTGGAATTAGCTCCTCGAAAGTGAGTGCTTTTTAGTTTTCCCGCTTTCTTCCTTATTAACCAAGCATGTATGAAGAAATATAGGATATCGCAACTGTTACAACAAAAAACGCCCCTTTTTTTAGGAAAAATGGTGGAGTCAAAATATCCATTTTCCCGCAAAGGAGCGTTCTTTTTTTAGTATAAGGCTATTGAAGCCGTTTTACTTACCAGCCTCTTTGATACTGTTTCGGCGCTGCAAGCTCAGCGCCTAATTGCTTGGCAGCAGTTCGCGGCCAATATGGATCGCGCAGCAGCTCTCTGCCTAGCAGTACGAGATCGGCACGACCGTTGGAGATAATTTCCTCGGCCTGCTCGGGCGCTGTAATCAATCCGACAGCTCCTGTGGCGATGCTGGCAGATGTTTTGATTGCATGTGCGAGAGGAACCTGATAGCCCGGATATGCATCGATTCTGGTAGGTACGACGCTGCCTGAGCTGCAATCGATTAGATCAATTCCCTGTGCTTTCATTTGTTCGGCAAAATAAATGAAATCATCGATCTGATTGCCTTCCGGATGGTACTCGTTGGCAGATATTCGGACAAACAACGGGCCTTTCCAAAACGCGCGGATGCCATCAATTATTTCTCCAAGGAAGCGGTAACGATTGTCCCGGTCTCCACCATAGATGTCTGTGCGGTGGTTGGCTAGTGGTGATAGAAATTCATTAATTAAATAACCGTGAGCCCCATGAAGCTCCATGGCATCAAATCCTGCTTCCTGGGCTCTCCGCGCTGCATGAATGAAAGATTGCTGGGTAGCTTTTACCTGCTCCAGACTCATGGCTTCAGGAGTTTTCGAGCTGTCATTGAAGGCGATCGCTGATGGTGCGATGATTGGACCGTCCAGTACTGCTTTGCGGCCTGCATGGGCTAATTGGATAGCGATTTTGGAGCCTTGACCTTGCACGAGTCCGACCAGCTCCTTCAAGCCTGCTACATGCTCATCACTCCAAATACCAAGGTCCTGAGGTGAGATTCGGCCCTGCTCCGTTACTGCTGATGCTTCAACGATAATCAGTCCGACTTGGCCGACTGCTCTTGCAGGATAATGGACCTTATGCCAATCTTGGACCTTTCCGGATTGATCTGCGCATGAATACATACACATCGGCGACATAACAATACGGTTTTTGAGCGTCATCCCATTTATCGTAATCGGGGAAAACAATTTCATAGCTTCTTTGCCTCCATCCTATTGTTTTAATATTCGAATATTAAGTAAATAACTCTATAATAGTAAGCTGCTTTCATAACAATAATTATACATGATTATTAGGGTGTAAATCTAATTTTTATGTTTATTTTCATATAACATCCAAGTCATTCATATAGCATCCCATATTTAACTTACTGTATGTATTTTACATAAAATGACTGATGAGAATTAAGTGCATACATTTTATTTAGAGTTTGACCGGCTGTCATACTGTGCTGAAACGCATGTCACGGGTTTGGGAGCTTTAAGAAAAAGAAAAAAAATACTCGAATCGTGTTGCAATAACATGAAATATGTGGTAATTTATAGTCAATATTGGTAAATAGAGCGGAAGAACCGTCTCTCCCATGTTAACGCATGGTGGGGGGCGGTTTTTTTTGTGTCTATACAAAAGGTTCAAATGATGGGATTGGAGGGATGTGTATGCTTAATCAGCAGTCAGGCAAACATGCCGGAGATGTACTGGGGGACCGGTACAAGATTGTTACTGTACTTGGAAGCGGGGGGATGAGTACTGTTTATTTGGCAGAAGATTTACGGCTCGCTGGCAAGCGCTGGGCAGTGAAGGAAACAAGGACGACTGAGAAGGAGGCTTTAGCTTGTGTGGCTGAGGCGGATATGCTGATTCGATTGAACCACCCGAATTTGCCGAAAATTGTAGATTTTTATCCGGCAGGCAATGAGGGCTTCAGTTATCTGGTGATGGATTACATCGAAGGGGAGACATTGCTTCAACGCTTTGAGAGACAGGCCAAGAGGATGCCGGAAGGTCAAGTTATAGGTTATGCATTGCAGCTTTGCGATTTGTTTCAGTATCTGCATACCCGGAGACCAGAACCGATCATTTACCGCGACTTGAAGCCGACTAACTTAATGATCGATGTAGAGGAGCGGGTGCGCCTCATTGACTTCGGCATTGCCCGCAGCTTCAAATCAGGGCAGATAGCCGATACAGTAAGCATCGGGACCATAGGTTTTGCCGCCCCTGAGCAGTTCGAAGGGAGACAGACGGATTCGCGCACCGATCTGTATGGGCTTGGCGCGTTAATGTACTTTTTGTTGAGCGGCGGTCAATATTATTGTGCCGCTTATAAGCGCCTTCGTGAGCACGACGCGGGGCTCTCGGCGAGCCTCACAGCGCTCGTGGAAAAGCTGCTGCGCACTGAGCCCGACGAGCGCTGCCAGACAGCCGCGGAAGTGCGCAGCGAGCTGCAGCAGGTGCTGGCAGCGCAGCGTGCGCACGACGGCGCAGCCGCAGGCGCGGAGCGCCAGGTGCCGGGCAGCAACGCAGTAGCCCGTGGGCACGCGCGGGCCGAAGCAGCCGAGGCTGGAGGCGCTGCGGGCATGGCGCAGCCGCCGCGCATAATCGCGGTAGGCGCGCTGTACGCCGGCGCCGGCGCGACGTTCGCGGCGCTGGCGATAGCCCGTGCGCTGCACGGGATTGGCGTGCCGCACGCGGTGCTCGAGCCGCCGGGGCGGCAGCCGGAGCTGTACGCGCTGCTGTACGGCGAGAGGCACGCGCCCGCAGGCTACCGCTGCTACAACGAAGCGGGCGGCGGCGAGCCGCAGTGGGCGGACGGCTGCACGCTTTGGCTGCCAGCCAAAGCGCTTCCGTACGCGCAGCCCGCCGCCTCAGCAGCGCAGTCCGGCAGCGGACGAAGCGCCGACGGCACACCGCTTCCCTACGGTGCCGGGAGGGTAGCTGACGCCTCGGCTTCGTCAGCTTATTACCTCCAGACCTACGGGGGTCCGATCATGGGTGACGGTCTCTATGCGCCTAGCATAGGCCCTGGCTCAGGCACATATCGCCATGAGAATAACGGCTCAGGAAGCGGTCTTCGCGGAGCGCAGGAATACTGGCTGGAGCTATTTGAGGGCTTGGCACGACCCGTCATTCTTATTGATATCGGCTCCGACTGGCAGGGCCCTGCTGCCAGAGAGCTGCTAGGGATAGCTACCGAGTTGGTTTATGTAGCCGATCCTCTGCTGCACAAGCTGGAGCTGTCATCGGCAAGGCGCAACCTCCGGCTCCTGAGTGAGCTTCGACAAGCGGGCAAGGCTGTTTACGGCATTGCTAACAAAGCCGTTGCATCAAGCCATACCGCTCACTGGCTGCGCGTTCTACCGGAGCAGCCGGTGTGCCTGCTGCCAGCCATTCATCAGGCTAAGCTTGCCGAGGCAAGCTGGCTGGGCGTTTTGGCGCAGGAACGGCCTGGCGTCAAACAGCCGTTGAACAGGGCGCTGCACTCGTGGCTGCTCAGTTTGCTGCCGCAGACCCGGGGGCAGGCAAAACCGGACGGAACAAAACGGATGCTCAATAAATTTCTGAAAAATGGATAGAGCGGGAGGAGGGCATGATGAGCATTGGTTATAGATTCCTTTATTACATTTTAGTTATTGGGTTGTGCTTATCCGGTCCCGCTTTATTAATTGGCTGGAAATGGATGATTGAGCCGAATTGGGGGACGGTTGAGGTCATACAGGCCGCACGTTCGATAGACCGTGGGGTCCGGTTGACGGAAGCTGATTTGAAGATGGTGAAAATAAAAAAAGATCAGCTGGTCGACGGTGCGGTGGTCAGAATACCTTCCGCACTTAAACAAGAGACCGCTCGTGCGATTCGGCCCAATGAACAAATAACGGATGCGATGCTCAATACGAGTCATCTGCTTCCTGCGCCGAACGAGTGGAATATGCCGCTTCCTGCGGAATGGGTGTTTGGCAAGCCTCCCGGAAGTCTGCTGCGAGGTGATCGAATTTCTCTTTTGCCGGTGCTGAAGGAGGACATTAAACGAGCGGGTGAGCAAACGGCAGAGCAGACATTGTCCAAAGAGAAGCTTATACAGTTGGAAGTGCCTTTCGAGGAGGAGAAGAAGCTGCAGGAAATCGTGGTGAGCTTTGCCAAAGGTACGAATAATCAGGAAATTGCTGCTTCCGATGACCGAAAGAAACCAACTGGCGCTGTAAGTACTATAGAGCTGATAGTGAATGACGAGCAGAAGGAGCTGATTCGTAAATACGGTACCAAGGGATATCGGTTTCTGGTTGTCTATCGATAATACTACAGTGAGGGAGGCGAATGATATTTGAAAATGTATGCTGTGTCAGCAGACCGGAGGCTCCTTGAAGCACTGCGATTGTCCAGGCACTATGATTCGGTGACATCTGTTACTAAAGAAATGGTGACCGTATTGCTGATGGACGAGAGTGAGCAAGTTTGGGATCCAGAAGAGAAAAGCTCCTCTTTCCTTCAGGAGGGTAACCAAGGTGGAGCTAAAGGTTTAGAGCTGACTTCCAACAGGCACGGTTCGGGAAAAGAACGTACGGGAACTGCTATCGTTCATGGAGATGTATGGCTAGTGAGCGATACTCTGTTGGATATTCACGAGGCAGTCGCTCTGCGCAGACGGTACCCGGCCAATAGGCTCATCTATATGCTGAGCAACCACGCAGATACACTTGCGCTTAAAGCAGTACAAACCCTTTGTGCTGCACATGGCATGCATTATGTGCTTCCGTATCGGACACCTGAGCAGGTGGCGGAGGAAACGGCAGGAATATGCTTGGCTAGAGAAAAAACGGTCAGCAAGGTGATAACTGTAATCGGGGCGCTCCCGCAGACGGGGTTAACCTCAAGCTTGATCGGCTTGGGGGTTATGCTGTCGCGCTTGAGTGGAGTCCGTATCGGCATATTGGGGATGAATGGCTGGAATCCTGGAGATAGCGGCTTGCGCTACAATGCCAAATATTTGGACGAGCTGTGGGGCAGCTTGCAGGGGAAGCAGCTTCAAGCTGCCGAGCTTCGCAGTAAGATGCAGCAGCTCGCTCCAAGAGTTCATTATATGGCAGGTAATCGGGATTTAAAGAAGCTTTACTATTACCAGACAGACGGGGTTTCCTGGCTTATTGAGAAAGCCCGGGAATGCTTCGATATTGTCCTGATAGACGCAGGCAGCTATGTGGATCATGCTTTGGCTGCACAGAGCATTCATGTTTCCGATCTGCTGTTGGTCCAGATGCACCAAGGCCAGCAGGCGAGGACACAGTGGCGCCGAATGCATGAGCATATTTTGCAGCCTGTGTTCCGATGGAATGAAAGACAGACGATGCTGCTTTTTAACAAAATGCACCGCTCCCCTAATTTCGAGAATGAAAAGCAGCTGTCACGTCAGATGGATATGTCCTACATAGGCAGTCTTCCTTATGTAACATCGTTTCATCGAAGCGAGACGGAGAGCAACCTGCTAAACCTGCATTGGCCAGAGTATGATAAGGAGCTGCAAAAGGTAAGTCAGGCGATCATGCATTATTACTCTCTGCCATCAGTGGCGGTTGAAAAGGAAGTGAACCGCGGCCATTCGCAAATACTGCAGGGCAGGGAACGAAAAGTGTCCTGGTTTGGCTGGATGAAGTCGGCAAGGGAGGCTTGAGTTGATGGGCGACGAGCCTTTACCTTTACCTCTAACTTTGCCTTTAACAAGATTTCAGATTGGTCAGTATCGCCCGGACAAGGCAAGCGATCCTGCTGCTGAAATTGTAACTGCGGCATCTGTTGTCCAGCAATCGCAGGAAGCTGTGGCCGCTTCCAGAAAAGCTGCATTTGAGCAGGCTTGTCTGGCATTTAAAGAAATGTCCGGAGCCCGCTTTAGCCATGCTGTACATCGTGGCGATGCGGCTAGACAGCAATCAGGCCGTACATCCGTTGATGAAGCGGAAGCCTTTGTTGAGCTGGAAAATAAAGCTATTATCGGTGTACCCGAAACGGTGACAACCATAATGGAACAGATTCAGTCTTATGTTGAACAGCATGGCTTGCATCAGATGGAGCTGCCTGACTATTATTGCGGTCTTAGAGCATTCGCACGCGCAGAACAGAAATGCTATTCCGAAATCACGCACGCAATGTTTCATGAGATTTATGGATTCAAAGCTCTGGCTTGCTGGCAAAAGTACCCGGATAGCTACGCGGCGCAAGTGATAGGGACTGCTATTTGGATTCATCATAATGGCCGGCATGAGCGGATGCCGTTTCAATTCGCTTCCACTCAGGAGGTGGACAAAATTATCCGGGCGCTGACACGGCAGAAGGAGGATGCCATCGTTAATTTGTACAATACGACTCTGGAGATCGATTTGTACACAGGTGAACGAGTTACGCTGACGGTCAAGCCTGATGTTCGGCATGATGTAATCACATTTCGCCGATTTCTGATCGGGCGTGTGACCGTGGATGATCTAGCGGATGAACGGCGCAGAACCATTCCCCCGGAAGCGGCTATGCTGCTGAAGGGAATTTCCAAGACGCATTGTAATTTCATTGTCGTCGGGCCGCCAGGCACTGGGAAGTCTACAACGTTGAAGGCGCTGCTTGCCGAAAGGGCCGATCATTACACGGGCGCAATCATCGAGAAGCATTATGAGCTGGCAGCAGGACGCGATTTTCCAGAAAAAAAGCTGATAGAACGCATAACACATGAAGGTACTTTTCATCATGCGATGGATCAAGTACTGCGCTTTGACGTCGATTATGCCATCATCGGGGAGGTTCGGCGTGTGGAGGCAGAGGGGGCGATGCTTGCTTGCGAAAGACTGCTCAAAGGCTTTGGCAGCACTTATCATACCTGGAAGCCGGAGACATTGCCCTCTCAGTTTGCAAGGCTGCTATGCAGCTTAAATCCTGGTGTACGATTTGAAGAGGAGGAAAAGCGGGTCGCTGAAAATATTGACCTGTTAATTGTTCAAACTCAGGATTCAAGCCGTACCCGCAAAAGAATCAAGAGTATTATGGAGCTTCGATACGATCGCTACAACGGCGAGATCAGTACGCATGAATGGATGCGATGGGATGAAACGAACGACACATGGAGCTACTGTGATGATATTAGTGAGCGGCTGATTAGGGAAATGCGTGAGGTTCATCCTGAGTGGGCCGAGCTCACGTTAGCGCTGCTTCAACGATTGTCCGAAGCTTCACCGATCCCGGCGGCGAAGGGAATCATTGTTTATAACCCAGCTGCTGCGAATCCACTGTCCCGAATAGACAGTTCCTTGCAACGGATGGTTGCATCCTCCTTCACGGGCAAAAGGGATTGTTGATGGTGGAAGAGGCATTGCTCATGCCAGGTTTCAGAACCCTCTATTGATTAGCTGTTGCTGTCAGTCATTACTTTATTGCTATGAACACAAAGTAAGGGAGGCAGGCTTAGTGCCGGCAGCGTATACCGTTATCAATATCGCCTTACTTGGGGCGGCAGCTCTTCTATTTACATGGGGGATGTATCTGCTGCTGCATCCATTGCTGGATTACATGAGCGCGCTGCTTCGTACCGAACGCAGGCATCGTTCAGGAATGAAGCTGCTGCAGGATCAGCGTCGTCGTCAAGTGAAGCTTGCTGGGCTTATCGTGGTTTACCGAAGGCTTATGCGTGAGCTGGAGCTGCTATTGAAAGCAACGCAAAAAGAAGGCGTTAACGTTTCTGTTCAAAGGTTCGTATTGCTTACCATTTCCTGTGGTTTATCTGCCGGGCTCATCAGCTATTTCTCAACTTATGATAGTAGATTTAGCCTGTTTATAATGGGGCTCACGAGTATCCTGCCGATCATGTACTATCGCTTAAAGCTTCGCAGCCTGCAGATTCAAAGCGGTTATGATCTAGCTGAGGTTGTCGGTATTTTAACAAGCAAATATAAGGTGACACGCGGTAATATGCGCATAGCTCTGCAGCAATCATGTCTTGAAATCGAGTCGGGACCTATCCGACGTCACTTTATGAATTTACTTAGAGAGGAGTTAAATTATGTGGAATCGAGCGAAATGGAGAAAGCGGTTGAAGAATTTATTTACAGCATTCAGACATCCTTTGCCAAACAACTGGGCTTAACGATACTGAAGGGGCTGCTACGCAACGAGAATGTTGAAAGCACTCTGATGGCGATTGATAAAAACATTCACAAGCAAATCGATATGCTGAGAGATGAAGGCGATTCAAGCTCTGAAGTCATACAGCTAAGCTGGCTTCATGTAATTTTATTTCCTTTGCTTTTGCTTATGATGGTTGTGTTTATGGGTTATAACAGCACGGTGTATTACCAGTTGGGAACGGAGCAGGGGCGGTTTTGGTTGACAGTGACGGTTTGTTTTATAGTGGGGTCTCTAATGCTTGCCGTGTGGTTTCGTCGGCCGCCTAATGATTATTAAATCAACTGTCAGGAGGTCTAACAACGCTAATGGAATTGCGACAGCACCTGTACATACTCTCTGGCGTGGGACTAAGTATATTTATTTGCTTGCTTTATGTGTGGGCCGCTTATTTGGTGCACCGCAGGCTTCGAACACCCATTTCGATCAAGTATATGTCACGTCTTCAGTATATGCGTCTTAAAAGCTGGCTGAATCACCCCGAGCTGGAGCGCCGCTTGGAGCATACAGGCTACCCGCTGAAGCTGAATGCATTGAAAATCCAGTCGCTTCGCTATGGTTTAGCTTCGCTGTGGCTGCTGAACAGTTTGTATGATATGACAGTTCGCTGGGAGACGTTATCAGTACCAACCCTTCTAATGTATGTCTGGGGGCCGGTCGTATTGCTTTTGCTGACCAATACGAAAGCTTCCTTGCTAACTTATTTTTTAAGTAAATGGAAGGAAGTCGATGACGGCGAAAAAAACCGTGAGCTGTTCATGATCTACAGTATGATAGCCGATGAGCTCAAAGGGGTTGGACGGCGCAGGCTTAACCTGCATACTTTGCTGACCAAGCTGCGTGATTATACGGTACGAATCAAACCGTCGCTGAACAAAGGACTACGTTTGTTTGATGAGGGAGCGCAGGCTGCTCTGCATGTGATAGCAGAGGATATTGGCACGCGGGAAGCGAGGGAGCTGTGCAAGCTGCTGGCTGATTTGGAGCTTACTCCTCCCGAGGAGATATCCGCATTGGTAGCTGCGAGGGAGGAGAGCTATACCCAAATGCTAAGGGAGAATCGCCGCCGCAGGCGCAAGTTTTTCGGGAACATTGCCTATGCGGTTGCCTTCAGCCCGCTGCTCATCTATTTGTGGAATGCACTTAATATTGCCCAGCAATATGTAATGGATTTGGCTAAAAGCACGAATCATTTTGGATGATAAACAGAAGGAGCGAATGAATCATGAAACCGGCATTGGAGAAATTTTTGTTAATTGCGGCAACCTTGGCTGCTATTGGGCTGTTTGTTTTTGTTGCGATGTGGAGCTCTATCAAGGAAAAAAAGACGCAAATGGATGATTTGTTCAATAACACGAATGTTCCAACCAGCTTTTATTATGAAAAAGAGATGATGGATTCTTTAATTGCACTTTCGTCATTTGCATCTGCATCCATCGATAGCCAATCAGAAATTAATTCATCTCCGTTGCTGCCACACAATTTGGCAGTATGAAAACCGCTTTGGTAGAGATGCTGACGGTATACATTTTGCTGCTGCTGCTCTTTCAGCCGGTTTTGCATGATATTTACTCGACAAGAGCGAATGCGGTAGAGATGGTGCTGGATAGCGCAATCCAGAAAGCGGCTAACGCTGATAATGGCCATTTTACACCAGAAATTATCGCTCAAATGCGCAATACGCTGGAGCATACTTTTTTACTGGATGGCAATGATATTCGCTTCACTGGTACGACGGAGCTGACGCCAAGAGGCGAATATATTGAAGGAACCTTGTCTGTCAAAAGTACCCCGAGATGGCTGCTGCGTACATTGTTCGGCAGTGTGGATCGGGAACCGCCCGAAATTGTCCGTTATGCCAAGCAAATGAGCGAGGCGATTGTGCGATGAATGAATTATGAATCGGGCATTGCTGTTGATGTTTGTTGTGCTTCTATTTTTGTATACGACAGGCTTTGAAGCCGACCGCTATATAACCGTTACTACTCACAACCGTCTCAAGTTTGCATTAAATCGCGGAGGGCATGACGCTTCGCTGCAAATCGATAAAGAACTGCTCGCGGAAGGAAAAATTGTCTTTACAAGACTTTCAGCGAGGCATGCTTTTGAGAAAGCATTGCAAAATAATTTGCAGCTTGGGCTGGATGGAGCTCCGTTAATGGGAAGCTTGCTGAGCGATCCCCCAATCATTGTGTTTGAGGATTACGTGGATGACCATACACCAGGCGCGGACTTTCCGTTTAATTATGTCAATGAGAGCGAGCACATCGTTAAAATGTTAAAAGGACCGGCTGTCATTTATAAGGTGAAAGTAAAGCTCCCGCGCCATCATACGCTTTCTTATGAAGGTGATGTATACAAGACAGTTATTTATGAATATCGATTTGATTAAATGTTTCCAGATCTAAAGGAGGTGCTAGGTTGAGATCAAGCTCATTTTCCAAGCGTTATAGCTATTATGGCTTGAGAGTTTTAAGTGTTGTTTGTCTCGTATGGTTAGCATTCCCTGACTTAGCGGCTATGGCTGCAGCTTCTGCCCCACCCTCCCCAGGAATGATTCGGGTAGAGAACCGATTGGCAGGGACACAGGATGTCGTCACCGTTACTGGCTTATCAGCTGGAGATATAGTTAAAGTATACGCCGATGCAGGAGCTTCTTCTCCACTAGGCAGTGCAACTGTCAGTAGTGGTTCAACAGGAGCAAGCGTGACTATAGGTCAGCTGGGAACGGCGGCGGGCCATGTGTACGTTACAGTGACGCAGCCTCCTTTTTCGGAAAGCAGGCGTACGATTAAGCTATATTCCGCCGAGCCGTTATCGGTTGCTCCCTCAGCAGCTTCGATCCGTGTAATCAATCATGCGAGCGGAACTTCGGATCAAGTTGTAGTGAGGGGACTGCATGCAGGCGATGTCGTTAAGGTTTATCGCGATGCACAGAAAAACCAGCTTCTCGGAAGTGCTGCTGCAGCAGTTGGAACTTCCGATGAAACAACGGTGTCTGTAGGGCAGCTTGGAGCAAACGAGGGGATTATTTATGTAACGGTTACGGTACCAGGCCAAGGAGAAAGCAGGGTTGTGGAGAAAGCACATCCGGCAGAACAGCAGACAGCTAAACCGGCTTTGGGAGATATCCGTATCATGAATGAATATGGTGGTACGGGAGATCGTGTTGAGGTCAATCGAATTAACGGTGGAGATGTGGTAAAAGTTTATGCCACTGAGCGGGCTGCGACCCCAATAGCTCAAGCAGCTGTGCCTTCAGGAACGGACAGAGTGAATGTTATATTACCGCAGCTGGGAACAGGCGAAGGTACCTTGTATATTTCTTTGACGCGCTCCCCCATGCTGGAAAGTGCACGTGTATCGAAAAAGTATCTTAATGAACCTGTTACACCTGCTCCTGCACCAGGGATGATAGTTGTTACTAATGAGAATGAGAATACAGATGACAGGGTGGAAGTATATGGCTTGTCACCTGGCGATAGGGTCAAGGTGTACCGGGATGCGACTACAGCTACTGTTCTGGGCACATCGGCACCTGTATCTAATTCTACGAGAGCAGCCGTAGCCATTCCTCAGCTAGGCAAGCAAGGAGGTAACGTTTATATTACAGTGACTTCTTCTTCCAGAGGTGAGAGCATACGTGTTGTCAAAACCTTTGCTGCAGAGAATGCCAGTAAAGCTCCGGAGAGAGCTGATATAAAAATTCAAAACGCTGTTGGTTCAGATGATGTAGTGACCATAAATGGACTTCAGTCAGGAGATAGGGTGAAGCTGTACTCAGAGGAGGCCTCATTGGTTCCTATAAGCAGTGCACTAGTAGCTGACGGCGCAACCTCAGTCACCATACGCACAACTTTACCCCTCACGGGGTATGGTGTCTTGTATGTCACTGTAACCCATTTAAACGATGAAGAAAGCGTTCGGGTATCCAAGATATACCCTGCTGAACCCGTCTCGCTTCCTGTCTCTCCCTACCAAATCCGGGTCATTAACAATATGTTGGGTTCTGGTGACGATGAAGTAAGTATCTTGGGACTTAGGGAGGGCGATAGAATACGCTTGTACTCTGATGCAGCAGCAACCATGCCAATTCAGACGGAAGAAGGGGGCAATGCTGAGGCTGCGGTTGGAAATGGTGAGTCGTCCGTAACGATTAACCGGTTAAAACTTGAGTCTAAGGGAGGTGTGATGTATGTCACGCTTACTTCCAACGAAAAACGCGAAAGCAGCCGAACAATGAAGGTATATGAAGCGGAGTAAGAAAGAAAAGATACTTTCGTTCTCGGTGCTCCAAGCTCCCAGAGTTACAATACTCAATAATAGATGACTTATAGGGAAAGGGCGATATAAGATGAGTAAATCCAAAATCCGTATGCAGAGAAATCGGCTAAAGCTGATGTTTGCTGCTTCTTCCATAGTTTTAATGCGTAGAATTGTTTTTTTAACAACTTTGCTTTCATTACCGGTTGTTTTGTTGTCCGCAGGAAGTCCATTATTGGCTGCGAGTAAGCACGATGAAATTCATTTTAGCGATGTTGAGGGGCACTGGGCTGAGACACCTATTATCGAAGCGGTAATTAGCGGTATTGCATCAGGGTACGAAGACGGAACCTTTAAACCGGATCGGGTAGTGAGCCGCAGGGAATTTACTGTTATGCTTGCGTCCACCTTGCAGATTCCACTTGTTATTGCATCTTCAAAAAACGATCAGGGGACGGATGACCCATACCTGCAATCGCTTCAGGATGCAGGCATATTGCATGAAGGCGATTTTCCTGTTGAAGAAATAGATAAGGGGCTGCAGCGTTCGGAAATGATGAAGCTTGTTGTAAACGCTTTGGAGCCGGAAGCGGCTTTCGGGCAGCCGGAAGAGATTAAGAAAAAAGCTCAAGCCGCCGGACTGCTTGAAGACGATCAGGTAGGGCAAGCTTCAAGCTCGCTTGAAGCGACAGCAACGAGGGCTGAAGCCATTATTATGCTTCAGAGATTGCAGAATTTGCTTGGACTCGGTTAACCGGATCATTTTTCGCCTTTTCTATATAACTTTAGCAATTGTTATCCCACCCTCAAATCACTTATTCGAGGTAGAGTAATGTTGAAAGGATGTAATAGATGAGTTACTCTTATTTTAAATATACGATAAGAGGAGGCTAGTACATGGCTTTTTTCGATTGCCACTTTTTCTCGGAGACGCTTGGTGTTTCAGCATCCATGCATGTGATTTTGCCGCAATCGACGACTCGGCAGATCGGCATGGAGGCTCAGGCTGTTAAGGAGAAGCACCCAACGCTATACTTGCTCCATGGACTATCAGACGACCATACAATTTGGATGCGTAGAACCTCCATTGAACGGTATGCTGCGGAATACGGATTGGCCGTGGTTATGCCTGCGGTAAATCGGAGCTTTTATACCGACATGGCTCATGGATATAAATACTGGACTTTTATAAGCGAAGAGCTGCCCGCTTTGGCCAGATCCTTCTTTCCATTATCGGAAAAGAGGGAGGACACGTTCGCAGCAGGGCTATCGATGGGAGGATACGGTGCTATTAAGCTTGCTTTATCTTGCCCGGATCAGTTTGCCGCAGGTGCAAGTCTGTCAGGCGCAGTCGATGTGGTAAGCTTGGCTTACGAGAGGGACCCGGTTGAGTTTGGCAATATGTTTGGCGATCTCGACCAAATCCAAGGCAGTCGGAATGATTTATTCCATTTAGCCGAAGAACTGGTACATCTCGAAGGATCTCGCCCTAAGCTTTACCAATGCTGCGGTACAGAGGATTTTCTGTATGAGGGCAATGTGCGTTTTCGCGAGCATTGCCGCAGCTTGAACTTGGAATTGACCTATGAAGAGGAGCCTGGCACTCATGAATGGGGTTATTGGGACCGGAAAATCCAATCCGTACTAAAGTGGCTGCCGATTCGTTAATAGACAGGCATCAGGAGGGACTTGCATGATCAGCGAATTTATTATGCGTATACAACGGCTTCAGGCTCGGCTGCAGGAGAAGCGGATCGACGGCTGCATGATTACACAAAACGTCGATATTTATTATTTTACAGGCTCCATGCAATCAGGCTATTTATTTGTCCCTTCTGCAGGGGAAGCTTTATTTTTTGTGCGTCGCAGTGTAATAAGAGCACAAGGCGAAGCAGCGGTGCAGGTAGAGCCGTTAGGCTCCTTCCGAAGCTTTGGCGATCGGCTGGCGGACACTTACCGCGCCATATTCGATGATACCGCCTCATCATCGCGCAAGCTTCGGCTGGCCGCCGAATTTGACGTGCTGCCGGTGCAGCAGCTTCAGCGGCTGGAAGCGGTACTGCCTGGAGCCGAATGGGTGGATGGCTCCATGCTTATACGCGAGCTGCGAATGATTAAATCCGCAGCAGAGCTTGCGTGCATCCGAGAAGCTGCGCGCGTGATCGATCTGGCCTTCAACGACGCTGTGCAGACTCTTCGGTCTGGTACTACAGAGCTTGAACTGATGAGCCGCATCGAGCTGTTCATCAGGCGGCAAGGGCATCTCGGGATTATGCGCATGCGCGGATATAATCAGGAGGTTATCACCGGCATGGTGGGTGCCGGCGAAGCCGCCGCGATGCCGACCTATTTTGACGGTCCGGCTGGTGGCCAAGGGCTTAGCGCTGCAAGCCCGCAAAGCGCCGGCCGCAGGCCCATCCAACCCAATGAGCCGATTCTAATCGATATCGGCTGCTGTATAGAAGGCTACGTCATCGATCAGACGAGAACGGCTGTCATCGGCACTTTGCAAGATGAGCTTGTCTTCGCATACGATACTTCCGAGCAGATCATCCGCAGCGTAGAAGAGCGTCTGAAGCCAGGCGCTATCTGCGAGCAGTTGTACATGCATTCGCTCCAAATGGCTCATGAAGCAGGACTAAGCGATCATTTCATGGGATACGGCGATGATCAAGTGAAATTTCTTGGTCACGGCATTGGTCTGGAAATTGATGAGCTGCCAGTGCTTGCCAAAGGCTTCAGCTATCCGCTTCAGCCGGGAATGGTCATCGCTATTGAACCTAAGTTTACGTTCCCTGGTCGCGGTGTTGTAGGAATTGAAAACAGCTACGTGATAACTGAGAATGGTTATGAAAAGCTAACTGTCACACAGGAAGGTCTAATTCTATTGTAAATAATCGTTCCAAATGAGGCTGCTTCCAGAGCCATTTTTGGAAATTACTGCCTCACTTAGGTCGTAATCATGCGGTTGCAAAAGAACCTTTAATTCCACTTTTACAGTGGAGTTGAAGGTTCTTTCTCTTTTGCACATTTTATGGTATTGCTTGCCTCGTCAGAAAAGCTGCTTTTTCATCATGCACCACTCAACGATAACAATATTCACAACCAAGCCAATCCAAATATTGACCTCCAAAATATTCGCTATCATGGACTCGCGCCCGCCAGGTATAGTGAATCCATGCAGCGCGGCATAGAGAAGGATACACAACGGGACGATCAGGCGTGCTGTTACCGCGACCAGAGTAATTGCATAGCTTCGCACCATCCATAGCCTATGTGCATCGAATTGTTTGCTGCGGGCTGTTCGGTACCCTTTCCAGGCTGTAAACAGCCACAAAATACATAAGGTAAGAAAAGCGAGCGCTTTGATGAAACTTGCGATATACAGCGTAATAACAAGCCCCAGTATCCCGCTTATACCTATGCATATTACGTATAAACGGCCCAATGCCCGGTGAAGCGCAGGTTGTCTGGCGCGTAAGCCCTTGCTGAATTGAAAGGGACCTGAGGCCAGCGCGATGAATGCAGTAATGATATGGGTTACCAACACCAAGTAATACCAAGAGAAGGCAGGATTGAGCGCGACTCGGCTGTTTTCCGGGTTCAAGGTCATGTAGGGGGCAGCTGCAGCAATTCCAACGGCAATGGAAATTCCAAACAGAAGGTACCAGCCTAATTTATACTTCATAAGTGCAGCAGCACTCCTTTCGATAGAAAGCTCCCTCCTCACTTTAGCATCCGTTTCTAAACAGACTGTAAACCATTTCTTAAAAATTGATAAAAAGCATGGCTGCAAGTTCTGCTATTGGTACATTCAGTCAAGCATCATCTTTATTAGAACTAAGACCGAAGCCCGAGGCAGGGTTATATAAGGAATGGTTTTGCTTTGAATAAGGGAATGCTGCCGTTAGCATTGTCCAAAACATGGATATCGCCGGAGTGACAAGCTTGTTTTTATGGCGAATGGCATAAATGTATCGCTCAGGGGTCCAACTGGGAATAGAGCGGACCGCGAGCTTACCTTCCTTCCAATCGGATTCTACTGAAGCTTTGGAAACCATTGCATAGCCAATATGGTGGTAGACGGCAGCTTTCATCGCTTCAGACCCTGAAACCTCCATGGAAATGTCAAGCGAAATGCTTTGCTGCTCAGCCCAGCTGTCAATGAGCTTGCGGCTGATGGAGCCAGCTTCATGCGATATGAAAGGATAGGAGGACAAAATTTGCGGAGTCAGCTCCTGTTCCTGAGCAAGTGGATGCTGCGGATGGAATATGACGACGAGATCATCCTGAACGAGCGGTTCGTAAACCAGATCGGGATCGTTGATGCTAGTCTGGGATATGATCCCGAGGTCAAGCTCATAGCGTTTAATTTTTTCCACAATGTAAGGAGCTGGTTTGACATCAAGCAGAATCGCTAGGCGGGGATATTTATTTTTTAGTTCACCGAGCAAGGGCGGCAGCATATAGGTTGCGGGTGTATGTGTACTTCCGATGGACAAATGCCCCTTCACCATAGCGCGGTGACCATCCATCAGCGTAGCAATTTCTGCCGACATGGCGCTTATTTGTGAAGCGTAATGATACAGCTCTTTCCCGGCTTCCGTCAGCTTGATAAGATGAAAAGATTTTGTATGAAATAGAGCAACGCCCAGATCTTCCTGAAGCTTATTTAAATGAAACGTTACTGTTGGCTGTGTAATTTCCAGCTTTTCCGCCACCAGGTACAATTTTTGAAGCTGTACAGCCAACACAAATACTTTCAACTGCTGTAAGTTCATCCTTTTCCTCCTGAGTCCCTGCCATCCCACATGTATGTAAAGCAGCGCCTAATAAAAATAGATGCTATCTATATTATCATATATAACATAGATATTATTTAATTTTCTGTTAACGTACCGATAATCTTAGGATGAATTTCACTCTTTATACTAAACAAAGTAAGCAGATCCCCAATGGATCAATTCAATAGACGGAGGAAATTATGAAAACGAAATTTATCGGATTGCTGCTTTGTTTAAGTGTATCAATCGCTTTAACTGTTACTGGCTGTGGAAACTCGGGTCCGCAGTCTACATCAGCAGCTGTTGGCGGAGGTTCAGAGGGGAAGACCGGCAAAGGGGCAGAAGACAGCTCGGAGGATACGGGTAAAAAGATTTACTTATACGGCAACGATTTTGTCGATCTTATCGCACCCAAATTTACGGAAGCTACCGGTTTTCAAATGGAGGCCGTACATTATGGTGGAGGGGAAGCATTGGCCAAAATCGAAGCGGAGCAGGGTAATCCTCAATGGGATATTTTGATGATGGACGGGCATGGCTCGGTTCGCAGTTTGGGCGATCGGGATTTCCTGATGAAGAATTGGAAGCCCGCCAATCTGAATGGACTGAATGAATACGGAGCTTCACTCGTTCCTCAGGACTATGCTTATTTCCCAATCGGTATTCACGCATCCGCCGTCATCGCTTATAACACAAAGCTGGTTCCGGCTGATAAAGTGCCGAAAACCTGGGATCAATTTTTTGCTTATCAGGGACCGGTTGGTCATGCAGATCCTGCTGTAGCTGCCCCTGCGTATCCTCTTGTCTCGTCTTTCTTTCACAAGTGGGGGATTAAAAAAGCAGAGCAAATGTATACGCAGCGCTTTAAAGACGGCATGCGGGTTTATCCGAAGAACGGCCCGGTAGGCAAAGCGCTTCTGAGCGGTGAAATTCATATGGCGGCACTGCAGGAGCACAATGCATATGAATTAAAGCTGGCGGGCGAGCCTGTAGAGGTGGTTTGGCCGGATGAAGGAGCTCCGGGCAGCTTGCGTGTCGTCGCGGTCAATAAACGGACGAAAAATCCGGCTGCAGCCAAAGCATTTGTTGAATTTATGCTCAAGCCGGAAACGCAAAGCCTGTTAGCTTCGCTTAAAACGACGGATAGCTTCTTTACCCCGCTTGTAAAAGGTGTACAGATGAGAAAGGAACGCAGGCAGGACGGAACGTTTCTGCTGCCTCCGGCGGAGTGGGCGGCCAAGAATGAAGTGGAAATTAAAACCTGGTTCGCCGATCAAAACGTAAAGTAGGGGTAACAGTCGATGAATTCTTCTGAAGCGCGTTGGGGAGGCGGGGTCACCCTCCTCTTGTTCGTTTTCATTTTTTTGCCTTTACTTGCCGTGCTGATAAATGTTGTATTTCCTGGCCTGTTTTTTGGAACCTACCAGTACAATGGGCTAGGTATGGTTACTGAAATTTTCAATCGCCCATTGTGGCGACAATCTCTCTTTAATTCGGTGACGCTAGCATTAGGTGCAGCGACACTTGGCACCGTTATCGGAGGGGGGCTGGCCAATGTTCGGGCGCAGTGGGATTTTACCGCTGCCCGTCTGTTGGATGGCGCATCCTGGGTGCTGCTAATAGCTCCTTCGTTCATGATAGCCCAAGGCTGGGTGCTGTTTGCCAGTGCGGACGGTCTAGTCAACCAATGGCTCGGCTGGACATGGGTGACTTCGTTTATATTTCAACCAACGGGACTTGTGTTTGTTATGGCGTTAAGCAAATACCCGCTCGCTTATCTCGCCATACTTGCGGCAACGGAATGGAATGTCCGCCAATTCGGACAAGCGGCTCAGCTATGCGGTGCAAAGCCGTTCACGGTTTGGCGGACGATCCAGCTCCCTTTGTCCATGCCCTCCTTTCTGGCGGGCTGGACGCTTGTTTTCATGGATACGGTAGGCGATTTTGGACTTCCTGCAGCGTTGTCTACAGTCTACAAATTTCCTACGCTGCCGTATTCGATTTATTCAGCCATCTATCAGTCTCCTGTGCGCTTTGACATGGCTGGAGTTTTGGCTTTTTACTTGGTGCTTATACTAGGAGCCGCGATGCTTATGCTTGTAATGGCTATTCGCCGTTCCCGGTTTGATTTTCTGAACGCAAGAGCGGTGCGGATGGTCAAGAAGAAACCCCGTCGGGTGTGGCTGGCGAATTTGACGTTAGGCGGATTTATCGCGCTCTGCCTCGGTATTCCGATAGGAACGAGTGCCACCGTATCTTTTTTGAAGCAAGCTGGAGGCGGTATCACGGCAGCTAATCTGACGCTGGGCAACTATGCAGAGCTATTTGCAGGGGGAAGCGGGGATCACCGGACACTCGGCTATTTGGAGGGAATGACCCATTCATTGACGATCGCTGCCGTTGCGGCTGTCTTAAGTATGGCAATCGGATTCATCGTTGCGTATGTTCTTAGTTTTACCGAATTCCGGTTTAAGGGAGTTATCCAGTTGTTTTCCATCGTTTCATTGGCTGTTCCGGGAGTGGTGCTTGGAATCGGGTACATTTTCATATGGAACCAGAAATGGCTTGAGCCGATTGGGCTTCATCTGTACGGTACGCCATCGCTGCTTGTCATTGCTGCCATTGCCGGTGCCATCCCCTATGCTGTTCGGCTGCAGATGGGAGCATTCGCGAACTTGTCGAGCTCCATGCTGAAGGCGGCAGCCATTCAAGGAGCAGGCATATTCGACAGGATGAGGCATATTGTACTGCCGCTTGTCCGTCAATCACTGCTCATCGCTGTGTTGGCTGCATTTGGAACGGGCATCTTCGATCTGGCTCTCGCTTCAATGCTCCAGCCGCCCAATTATGTGCTTATGCCTCTGGTCATCGATCGTGCATTCGAATTTTCACGTTATGGCTACGCTACTGCAGCTACGGTTTGTAGTGGAGGAATCGTCGTTATTTTGCTCCTATTGTTGCAATTTTTAGGCAAGCGGCTGTTCAACTATCTTGACCGGAGATAGGTAAGCAAGCAGGCAAATGAATGATGAATTTTTCAGGAGGTTTTGAATTTGAGCTTTGTTCTTAAGCTGAAGGATGTTAGCAAATCTTTCGGTCAACAGCGGATTTTAAATCCGATTTCGTTTGAGGTCGGTAAAGGAGAGCGCATCTGCATTCTCGGACCATCCGGATGCGGCAAGTCAACGCTGCTTCAGATTGTAGCTGGTCTTCTGCGCGCCGACGGCGGGGAAGTGTCGATAATGGGGAAAACGGTCGAGAACGGCTCTCTGTACATTCCCCCGGAGAAACGCCCCATCAATATGGTATTTCAGGATTACGCGCTTTGGCCTCATATGACGGTCAAGCAAAACATTGAGTACGGGATGAAACGAAGAAAGACGGAAGCGGCTGTTATGAATGAACGATTGCAGCGGCTGCAGGCGCTCCTCCGTTTGGAAGGTCTTATGGAGAGGCTGCCGGCCCAGCTATCCGGGGGTCAGCAGCAACGGGTAGGGATTGCCAGGGCGATTGCAACGGAACCGGATTTGCTGCTCATGGATGAGCCCTTATCCAATCTGGATGTCAAGCTGCGGACGGATATGCGCAATGAGCTGGCCCGACTGCTGGGCGAGCTGTCCATTGCTTCGCTCTATGTTACGCACGACCGGATGGAAGCCTTCACGCTGGCTGACAGAATACTCGTATTGCGCAACGGCAATATCGAGCAGCTGGCAGAACCGCGCGAGCTGTTCGAAAAACCGGCAACTCCGTGGGTTGCCCAATTAATGGGCTATCATAACCGGCTAACGGGATATTTAGCGGAAGGCGGAGCACCAGGTGCTCATTTGGCGGGAAGCCGAATATCCGGCACAGTGATGGCTACCGGCTCCGGTAAAGGAGAAGCTATTATTATGCTGCATCCCGAATCTATATTTGTCTGTGAAGTGTCAGATGTTGAAAAAGGAAATTGTTTACCGGTTAAAGTTGTTCAGTGCATCTATGAAGGCACATGTTGGAGATTAATCGTGGAGACGAAGGATGGACAGCCGGTGCATGTATTTCATGACAGAAGGGTGGAAACGGGCGAATGGCTGGAATTGTTTCTTCAACCGGAGCGGGCGATGATCTACGCGAATTCCTCCGGAGCGGTTGATGGGTAGATTGCTTGCGGTTTCAGACATACACGGATATGGGTGGCTGCTGGAGGGACTTCTCAAGCATGCAGACTATAATTCCGCAAAGGATCATCTTTATTTGTTGGGGGATTATGTAAATAAAGGTCCTGATTCCGCAGGCACCCTTGAGCTGATCCGCAAACTAATGGACGGGGGAGCGGTTGCCTTACAGGGAAATAACGAACGCAAATGGATGCACTGTATTCCGGATCAATCAGTGGACCCCGCTCAGTTTATACCATTTATTTCCATCCTCCCGCTAGTTTCCGAATACGGACCTTATTTATTCGTCCATGCAGGATTACGTCCAGGCGTGCCGCTTAACGCACAATCCGAAAAGGATTTAACGGAAATAAGGGATGAGTTTCATTACGCTCCGGTTGAACGTGGGCGGACCGTAGTTTTCGGGCATACTTCTACCTTCCGCTTTGGAGTAAGTCCGGAAGAAATTTGGTTCGGGGATGGTAAAATTTGTATCGATACAGGAGCTGGGCATGGGCATTATTTAAGTCTTGTCGATTTGACGAATGGCATTCAATATTATGTTTCCGTGCTGTCTCCGCATACAATTCGAACTGCTTTACTGCAGCCGCTTCACCAGCAATGAACGGATTTCATCAGGCGCTCTGTCATTTAACCTAACTTTATGGACCCGCATGACCGCTTGGCTTCATAGAATCTGCTAAAGAAAGCTGTTATACTGTGGGTATACTTTAAAGAGGTGAAAACAATGGCGAAAAAAAGAGTGCAGCTGACTCCCAAGCCAGCTTCCGAGGATAAACCCGCCACTTTGAAGGATTTGTTAAATCCCGAAATTGTGGGGAAGCTGAAAATGCAGGCTGATGAGATGAAGGCAGCTGAGGAAAAGCGCAAGGAAGAAATACGCAACCAAGCCGCAGAGGCGCGTAAAGCCGAACAGAAGCGTCTGGATAATGATTTCGGGCATCTGCTTGAAAAAAGTGGGATGGACTGGAAAAATTACAAATAGCAGCTAGTTTATAAGACAAAAAAAGAGACCCACCAGCAACGGGCTGTGTGGGTCTTCAATATATATATCAAAAAAGGGGTCATAATTAGTATAACCGCATTGTATTAAAATAAGATGTGTACAACATTTCATTTATATTACAATCTCATTCCTACTGTTAAATAAATATTTCGTTCTTCGAAAAGTATGAAGGGGAATGAACGCTCTCTATCGAATTGTTTTCGATGAATAACATTTACAAGGGGGATGACATGTAATGCGGAAAAAAGTAGTGGTTTCATTAGCGGTGGCATTGGCTTATCTGGGTTCACTAACCTCATCGGCAATGGCAGCTGATGCAGTTAAATCGGACTTAAAGGTATTGCTGAGCGGTAAGGCAGCAGAGTTCTCGGATCGCGCCTATTTGGTAGACAACAGCTTGTACGCACCCTATGAATTAATTGCTAAAGCGGTAGGAGCTGAAGCTAAATGGGATGCAGCTACCAAGACACTTGCTTTGAGTAAGGACGGTAATACCGTTCAGCTTACGGCTGATGCAGCAGAGCAGAAAGTCAATGGACTGACTGTAGCCACAGGAACACCGCTTCAGCTCATTAATGGCAGCGCTTATGTGCCGGTCCGCCTTGTCTATGAAACATTCGGAAATCAGATAAGCTATGATACTCAAATTAGAACGGTGAGCCTGGCTACCTATACTCAGCCCGGTTTTAAAGTATTTGGCGTTGGAGAGCAGCAATATGTGACTGGAAGCGAGCTTCGAGCTTCTGTTGTTACATTAAATCATAACCTGAAGGATTATACGCAAAATAAAGAATCCAAAAAAGGTGAAGGCCACCTTCTTGCAGCACTGGATGCCGATCCTCTTGCAGAATCGGCTTTGAAAATAACTAAAGGCGAGCCCATCGTATTTAAAAACCTGAAGCCAGGCGAGCACACTTTGAATGTCCAGCTTGTAGGCAATGATCAGAAGCCGATACTGCCTGAAGTGAAGAAAGCTATCAAGTTCCGCTCGGTTGGAACGTCCATTCTGACGGATCTGGATCCTGAGCAAGCGACTGGCATGCGGATCGAAGGAGTGACGGGGGACAAGCAAGGCAGATTGTACACCATTGACATGGATTCCAAACAATTATTTCGCATTGCTCCTGAGACAGGAAAAGCTGAGGTATTGACTGTTTTACCTCGCTCAGCCACGGGTATGGTTTTCGATAGTAAAGGCAACCTCTATATGGCAAGCGGTGGCGGTCAAGGTGTAGAAGGAGTTGTTTTACGTGTACCGGCAAAGGCTTTAGAGGGCGGAGCTTTTGATTCAAGCTTGGTGGAAACATTCGTTAGCGGCACTAACGGGGCTAATGGATTAGTATTTGATGCATCTGGAAACCTGTATGTCAGCGGCGGTGCAACCGGAAATGTGTATGTCGTGAAGCCTAATGGCGAAAGCAAGGTTTGGGCTAGCGGCATTGCGGCAGAGCGTAAAGAGCAGTTAATCACTGTGAATGGCCTCGACTTCGGTAAAGACGGTCTTCTCTACATTGCCAATACGAGCTCAGGCGAGATTCACAGGGTTAAAGTAAATGCCGACGGTTCGTTCGGTAAGGTAGAGAGTGTTGCTAAAGATCCGTTGCTATACGGTGCAGACGGCATTATGTTTGGCCCGGACGGGGACCTTTATGTATGTGCCAATGAGCGCAACGCAATTGTTAAAGTAACCGTGAATGGCAAGGTAACTGAAGTAACGGCGAATGATAATAAAGGAATACTGGAGTTCCCGGCAAGCTTGCATTTTGTAGGAACTACCATGTACATTAGCAACTTTGATGTGCAGCGGGGCTCGAATAATCCGAACACTCCAGGAATTGGCGCTTCCATTGTCAAGCTTGAATTAGGCGGCAAATAATTTAATATAAGACGAATTAACGGGCATCGGCTGAAAAGCCGATGCCTTATTTCACGTTGTTACCCCCCTCCGGGAAGCATTCCCGTTCTTTCAAGCAGCCACCAGAAGGCGCGGATAAAGATGAGAACGGAGCCTGCGATAATAATGGTTCTGCGCCATTTTCCCCGCGTCACCCATAGCAGCAAAGGAAGCACTGCAAATACAACTGCCAACTGACCGATCTCAACTCCAAGATTAAATATCAGCAGTGAACTGACGAAATAGGCTTTAGGAAGCCCGATTTCCTCCAAAGCACCAGCAAAACCCAGACCATGGACAAGTCCGAAAATAAAGGTCAGTACCCAACGCATAGCGTATTTGGTGGATACTATATTTTCCAATGCCACATAACAGATGGACAGGGCAATAGCAGCTTCAATCCAGACTGGATTCAGGCTCACATATCCCAAGGAAGCGAGCAGCAGAGTGATGCTATGCGCCACAGTAAATGCAGTGACGATTTTCACGATATCCCGATATCCTGCCGCTACCAGAATGAGTGAGAATAAAAACAATAAGTGATCAAAGCCTAGTAAAATATGCTCGATGCCGAGCAGGAAATATTTCCACAGAACAGCAGCCTGCCCAGCAGTATGCAGCGACTCGAAATGATAGGAGCGGTGCATGCTGTCAAAGATGGTTTGGTCCACATCCGTGCCGTTCATAATGAGGGCGAAATTAAGATGGTTAGGATCTTCTTGGTCGAACAGCATTGTATACTCAATGGTAAACCCGGAGATTGGCTCCCGGCTTGTATAATTAATCAGAAAGGTTATGCCATTAATGGACTCCTTGGCGCTTTTCTCCAGGGACTGAAGGTTGAAATCCATGGGTTCCAAATTTTGCAGCAAACGAACCTTAGCTCTTAGTTCATTTTCCAACTCTGTTTTATATAAGGCGATTTCTTCTGTGGAAAGGGAGCCGTCATGGTTTTCATCATACTTTTGCAGGCTGTATTCAGGGATAAATAGCTCATATTTAACGCTATTTTGCATCACCGTCAGCTGTGAATAACCATTATTTAACGGATGAGCGCTAGCGGCCTGTCTATCATTGCTTACAGCTAAAAAAGATGCTAGAATTAGTAGAATTATTACCCATTTTATTTGAGAGCAGACTCTCATAGCTCTGTTCATTAGCCACCTCTGCTTGTTGTTGTTACTTATTGTCATTGCTAAGTTCATAATAATCAAATTCGGGCAGGAGTCAAACTCTGCGCGTTAGTATTGAGGAGGAATGGTATATGCTGCGTTTGGGACAAAAGGTATATATCGTAGCAGATAGCTTCGAGCAAAATTTGCCCGTCGGTGATTACGGTTATATAATCGCTTACGACCGCAATTCGGATAATGTATTTGATTATGTTGTTAGAGTACCCAAAATAAACAAGCATTTTTTTGTGCCTACTGCGGATATTGAACTGGAGGAAGTTTTGGTTCAGCAGGAGGTAGACAGACTGGAACGCGAGGCGTTGATAGATTTTGCGCTGGCTACTCGTAACGAAGAGTTATTCCGCCGTATCATGAATGGGGAAGAAGCGGAAGCAGAGAGTGTAGAAACCGTCAAGGAAGTACAGTCGCAGGCTGATTTTATTAAACAGGTTAATCTAAAAGCATGGATTTAAACTAAGCAAATACTTTGGCAGCTTTAGGCGGGAAAGTACATGAACCGCAGAAATGCTGTTTTTTTGTGCCCAAAAAGCGGCTGTCTGGATGGTTTGGATTGCAATGAGGGACGGCAAGTTTTTTTCTTTTCCATGTGATTTTGCTCACATCGCAATCTGTCAGTCCATGGTAAAGTAAAGGTGTGGAAGGGAAGTAACAACCATTCACAATCAAGATTTTAAAAAAGAAAGGATCATGTGCCATGGTGAAGAAAATGACCACTTGCTGCAAATCCCAATCATCGATAATCCGCCTGCATATGCACTCAATAGGATGAAAATTTTTTCGACTATTATGTGAAAATAATCACAATGATTACAGCAACTTGCTTTTCCATATTCAGGATTGTCAATTCACTAAAATAGGGAGATGGATGATCATGTTAAAATGGGTTCAAGAAAATGTTTATGCTGCTTGGCTGCTGCTGATTGTCAGGTTATATGTCGGTTATGAGTGGATTACTGGCGGGTGGCACAAGCTAACAGCCGGATTCGATGCCACTGGATTTATCAAGGGAGCCGTTACAAAGCCACTCGTTGATAAAGCTACCAATGAGCTTATCTATCCTACTTATACCGCATTTTTACAAAACTTTGCACTGCCGAACGCTAAATTGTTTAATATAATTATACCATTCGGTGAACTGCTGGTTGGTTTGGGGCTAATCCTTGGAGCTTTGACAACAGCAGCAGCATTCTTCGGAATTCTAATGAACTTCATGTTCATGTTCGCAGGAACGGTTAGCACTAATCCTTGGATGATCCTGCTTGGAACCATCGTGTTTGTAGCTGGCACGAATGCGGGAAGATGGGGCGTCGATTACTACCTGATGCCTTACATCCGCAAAGCGCTGCACAGAAGGAATAAAGGTGATAAGCCAAAGGCTGTAGGCGGGGGCACTCATACTCCCAATACTGCAGCTCATGCCTAAAAGAGTCTAGCCAAAGCAGGCTGGCATAAAGCAAGTCTTGAAGACCGTGGAGCTTCCAAGCCACGGTTCTTTTTATGGGCAGAATGTATATGTTTTGGAGTGAGCGAAGCTTATCCCTTATTTCAATTTTGTTATAGTAGCACTAACCAATTCTATAATTGAGTTCAAATTCTATCTAGTCTATAATAAGAAGATGAATTTTCGGCTATGATGTCGAAGTATGCTAAGGAAAGTATGAAAGGCGGGGGGCATTCGATGAGTATTACAATTAAAGATGTAGAGCATGTAGCTAATTTGGCCAGACTTGAACTGAGTGAGCAGGAGAAGCATAAGTTCACCCAACAGATGAATGCTATTTTAAAATATGCGGAAAAGCTGAATGAGCTTGATACAGACCATGTAGAGCCGACTAGTCATCCGGTTCCGCTTGTCAACGTAATGCGCGAGGATGTAACCAAACCATCGTTGTCAATTGAACAAGTAATGCTGAATGCTCCGGACGAAGAGGATGGACAAATCAAAGTGCCGGCTGTTCTGGAATAATGCCTGAACTGCATTAGCACGGAAATGTACGATATTTGAAGGGAGGATGCTGTTTTGTCTTTATTTGATCTTAAATTACAAGAAATACATAATCGGCTGAAAGCCAAAGAAATAACGGTTTCCGACTTGGTGAATGAATCCTATGGACGGATCGGGCAGGTGGACGGCAAAGTTAAAGCGTTCCTGACGCTCGACGAAGAAAACGCCCGCTCGGCAGCGAAAGCATTGGACGAGCAGCTTGGGTCCAATGATTCGAGAGGATTGCTATTCGGCTTGCCTATCGGTATCAAGGACAACATTGTGACCGAAGGCGTTACTACTACATGTGCGAGTCAATTCCTGCGTAATTTTAACCCGGTCTATGATGCTACTGTCGTCACCAAATTGAAGGAAGCACAAGCCGTTTCCATTGGTAAATTGAATATGGACGAGTTCGCCATGGGAGGCTCCAACGAAAACTCCAGCTTCCATACTACATACAATCCGTGGAATTTGGAGCATGTTCCTGGCGGCTCAAGCGGCGGTTCGGCTGCGGCCGTTGCTGCGGGAGAGGTTTACTTCTCACTTGGCTCTGACACTGGCGGCTCCATCCGTCAACCGGCGGCGTACTGCGGCATCGTTGGCTTAAAGCCTACGTATGGCCTTGTATCGCGCTTTGGATTGGTTGCCTTTGCGTCCTCTTTGGACCAGATCGGTCCTTTGACCAAAAACGTTGAGGACAGCGCTTATTTGCTGCAAGCAATTGCAGGCTATGATCCTAAGGATTCCACTTCTGCTAAAGTGGACATTCCAGACTACCTGAGCGCATTAAGCGGCGATGTTAAAGGTTTGCGGATTGCTTTGCCTAAAGAATACATGGGCGAAGGTATCGATCCTAAAGTCCGTGAGGCTGTACAATCTGCGCTCAAAGTGTTGGAAGGCTTGGGGGCTGTGGTTGAAGAGGTTTCCTTACCACATTCCGAATATGCCGTTGCCACCTATTATTTGCTTGCGTCCTCGGAGGCTTCCTCCAACCTGGCCCGTTTTGACGGCGTCCGTTACGGTGTCCGTGCAGAAAATCCGAGAAACCTTTTGGAGTTGTATCACAGGTCGCGCAGCGAAGGCTTCGGGCCGGAAGTGAAGCGTCGTATTATGCTTGGAACTTATGCGTTAAGCTCGGGCTATTATGATGCGTATTACCTGAAAGCGCAAAAGGTGCGCACCTTGATCAAGCAGGATTTTGACAATGTATTTGAAAAGTATGATGTTATCATCGGACCAACGGCACCAACTACTGCATTCAAAGTAGGCTCTCAGGTGGATAATCCGTTAACGATGTATTTAAACGATATTATGACTATTCCTGTGAACCTCGCAGGTGTTCCGGCAATCAGCATTCCATGTGGTTTTGCAGAAGGCTTGCCGGTTGGTTTACAAATCATTGGCAAGGCTCTTGATGAATCAACTATTTTACGTGTAGCTCATGCGTTCGAGCAGAACACGGATTTCCATAAGCAGCGCCCTGCATTAGACTAGAAAAGCTGGAAAGGAGCATATCCCCTATGTCGGTAACGGAAACAAAATACGAAACGGTCATTGGGCTGGAGGTTCACGTTGAACTGCACACCCAATCCAAAATTTTTTGCGGCTGCTCCACCCAGTTCGGAGCACCGCCTAATACTCATACATGTCCGGTATGTCTCGGCCACCCGGGTGTACTGCCAGTGCTGAACAAGCAGGCGGTTGAATATGCGATGAAAGCTGCAATGGCGCTTAATTGCCAGGTTGCTACAGATAGCAAGTTCGACCGAAAAAATTATTTTTATCCGGATTCGCCTAAAGCCTATCAAATTTCCCAGTACGACAAGCCAATTGGTGAGCATGGCTGGATAGAGATTGAAGTGAACGGCCAGACCAAGCGTATCGGGGTTACTCGCGTGCATCTTGAAGAAGACGCTGGTAAGCTGACGCATGTTGATGGAGGCTACGCAACACTTGCCGACTACAACCGTGTTGGTACTCCTTTGATCGAAATCGTCTCGGAACCCGATTTGCGCTCTCCGGAGGAAGCCCGCGCTTACCTGGAGAAGCTGAAAGCGATCATGCAGTATTGCGATGTATCCGATGTGAAGATGGAGGAAGGTTCGCTTCGCTGCGATGCCAACGTCAGTATCCGTCCTTACGGACAGAAGGAATTCGGAACACGAGCTGAGCTGAAAAACATGAACTCCTTCCGCGGTGTGCAGAAGGGACTGGAGTATGAGGAATGGCGTCAAGCCGATGTATTGGACAGCGGCGACAAGGTAGTACAGGAAACGCGTCGTTGGGATGAAGCCCAAGGCAAGACGATCATGATGCGCAGTAAGGAAGAGGCGCATGATTATCGTTATTTCCCGGACCCGGATCTGGTGCGGCTATTCATTGATGATGAGTGGAAGGCACGTGTTAAAGCGAGCATCCCTGAGCTTCCCGATGCGCGGAAGAAACGTTATGTAGCTGAATACAATCTTCCAGGGTATGACGCCGAAGTCATTACATCTTCGATCAAGCTGGCGGATTTCTTCGAGGAAAGCTTGAACTACACTAAAGATGCCAAAGCTGTATCCAACTGGATTATGGGTGACTTGCTCGGCTTCCTTAATGCCAATAATCAAGAGCTGGAGCAGGTTCAGATTACAGGCAAGGGTCTTGGTGAAATGATCGGCTTGATCGAAAAAGGCACTATTAGCAGTAAGATTGCCAAAACCGTGTTCAAAACAATGCTTGAAACCGGTAAGGGGCCATTAACGATCGTTGAGGAACAGGGTCTTGTACAAATCAGTGATGAAGGAGCGATCAAAGCTGTAGTTGAGCAAATAGTTGCCAATAACCCGCAATCTGTCGTTGACTTCAAAGCCGGTAAAGACAAAGCCGTAGGGTTCCTGGTAGGCCAAGTCATGAAAGAGACTAAAGGCAAAGCCAATCCTGGCTTGGTTAACAAGCTAATTATGGACTGTCTGAATCAATAGCAGCAGAGTAATCATACAAGGAGCCTTCCGCTGAATAGCGTGAAGGCTCCTTGTTATGGGCTGGCTCAAAATTAAATTAGGAACTATTATATCGGTCGTATTGGGAGAAATTTCAAATAGAGAGTGGATTGTGATAGAACGCTGTTGTATACTTTGGCTAATCAGCTTTAGTTAATGCGCATGAGGGGGACCTCTATGATTCGCCAAATTGATTTGAATGATAACTCTCAAGTGCTGGACCTGCTTATGTTGCAGCAGTTGTCCTATCGCATTGAAGCCAAGCTCATTGGCTTCAAGGAAATTCCGCCGTTATGGGATTCGCCCAAGACGCTGCGCGAATCCGGGGAATTATTTTTCGGCTATTATGAAGATAACCGGTTGGCCGGCAGCGTTTCAGTCAAGCAATCACCCAAGGAATTAACCATTTGCCGAATGATGGTCCACTCCTCGTATTTTCGCCGCGGCATCGCAAGCTGCCTGCTCGAATATGCTGAAAGCCTGGCAATTCCCGGCATGATGATCAAAGTATCGACAGGCACGAAGAACGAACCGGCAGTTAACTTATACCGTAAGTACGGCTATGAGCCTGATCAGACTATGGACATCGCAAAGGGGGTAACGCTCACCATATTTACGAAGGTAGCTCTCCCGTCGGATAATCAGTAAAAGTGACAGGCAGTCCGTTAATCATTTTTTCATTATTACTAGTTCCAATGGTTAAGGAAAGCACATCATTCCTTCTAGTCTTGTAAACAATGTTAAGCTTTCCATTCGTCTCTGCGAAAGGGATTATTGTATAAGCTGCTCTTTGGTTATTCATGCTCTCAGCCCAATCAGCGAGACTGTCTACACCAAGAGCAGCCGCCTCTTTACAAGATACAACCTCCATTACAACTCCGTTTAACCCGTCTTGTAAAGGACTTGCAATAGATATACGGTCTGTTTTTTCTATGTGCGTATAATCGTTCATTAAATGAAACGCCATATATACATTACCTACTCGTCCATACCCGCTTTGCTGTTCAAAATGCCACTCTCCCTTAGGCAAGCAGCCCACAAGCTCCTGGCATGTTTCATTCATTTCTAAGCTGGGCAGACTCGAAGGAAGCGCCCACAATTGGATTATACAATCTTTATGAAACAACACCTCACCGTAAGGACTTGCGTGACGATCATCTCCGCTTTTATATTTGGCCCCTGGATGAAAGAACAGCGCTTGGTTGACATGGTTATTGTCTTTAAGTGCTTGAGATGTTAAGGGAAGTGTAATATCCCATCGCTGCTGCTCATTATCAAACTCGGTCCGCCGTTCCCAGACGCCTCCAGCTGCGTAATCTTCCGTAATATATACATAGGTATGTGCCTCTTCCGTTACTGCGCCATCCACGCCCGCGAATTGGATAGTCCGCTTTACCTCCTGTGGCAGTTGACGGTTAACGGCTCTCTGTACAATATCCTCAGCGACCTCGTAAGTGAACAATGAGGCTCCCTCCAGCCGGGTAATAGCGACCGGTTCCGGAAAATCTCCGAAAGCAATGTAATCAAGCAGGGTGTTATTGTCCAGCGGACCATCGTGCGGCCATTGGCGTGATTGGGCGCCTACCCAAGTACCCTTCAAATAATAATCGGCACGTATGCGCCATAATGTGTCCAGCATTTCACTTACAATCCTCTGAACATTCGGGTTATCCACCAATTCCCATACACATGTAAAGGCTTGAATCCAATGCCAGTGCCACGGCAGACATCCATATTCTTTAAATCCGAATTTCTTAATGTGCTGCAGCTGCTGCTCAAGAAAGCTCAAGCCCTGCTCCAACAGCTCCTTGTCATCAAATTGATGGGCTAGAAGCAGTTTTAATGCTGTATGTTTAGCCTCATGATGGTGGATTTGCTGCAGCGGGTGACGGTACACATCACTTTGATAAATATGAAGTATCGCAAGGCTTAAATCGCTTTTCAGTCCTATTGGCAATGTGTGTTGGTATTTGTTGTAGAATAAAATAATTAAGCAGCCCATAAGCTCGACCGGCAAAGGATGCGCTTTGGCTGCCGCTGGATTGTCTCCAAGTCCTAACGGCCAATGTCCGTACATGGGATGGTTTGAATCCTGAACCTGAAGCTTCAAGACGTTCCCAATCATATCGACAGCTAATTGCATTGCCGTATTTCTCTGTTCTTCATTCATATTTTTATCCACATTCCGCTCAACGCATGAAGCGAAGAGGTGGGTAGCATAGTAGAAATTATCGCGAATATCGCTATGGAACCAGAATCCGCTTGGCAGCAAAGGAAGCTCAATAGCCTTGCGTGCAGCCAATTTACGTATGGTATTTCTTCGTTCAGTTACACTATGTGTTTGACCAGTCATTACAGTTCCTCCCGATTTCTTATCTGTCTTACTTCTATAGCAGCAATTTGGATCCTTGTGTCATTATATTAGTGTAACGGAGCTGAAATGGAAGTCAACCGTTCTTTTGTCAAAAACATCTTTAAACGAATAACGTCAACCATGGTAAAATAAACTTCTACCTTCCCTAATTCCATAAAAATGTTCTTCAAATTTGAAGGGTTTCTTCGAATGATATCGTCTAACTGAAAAGAATGAAAAATAAAGGCGGTGAAACGATGGAACAATTGACGGATGAACAGCTGGTTGACCAGATCCGTCAAGGCGATGAGGAAGCTTACCGCTTCTTGATAGAGCGTCATAGCCAGTATATTTATACGCTCGTCTATCGCATGGTTGAGCATCGCGAAACCGCCGAAGATTTGACTCAGGATATTTTTATTAAACTGTACAGGTCATTAGGTCAATTTCGGGGGGATGCCAAATTTACTACATGGTTGTATCGCTTAACCGTTAACCTGGTTACAGACTTCCGGCGATCGCAGCGGCGCAAGCCGTACGAGGCTATTTTGGATAAAGTAAAGGGATGGATGGGCAAGCGGCAGGAGGAGCCTGAAGCCATGGCATTGCAAAAAGAAGAGCAGGAGACAGTGCAGCGGCTTCTTGCGGAGCTTCCAGATAAATATAGGCTTATTTTGTATTTGTATCATTTCAAACAGCTATCGTATCATGAAATTGCAGAAGCGACCCAGCTACCTTTGAAAACAATTGAGACCCGTCTATATCGTGGCAAGGCCTTGCTTAAACAAAAATGGCAGGAGGTGCGCAACAATGAAAAACTTACATCCGAACGATCGTCAACTGCAGCGGTATCTAAATAGAATGTGCTCGGAACTGGAATTTAATAAAATGGGAAAGCACATTCATGGATGCACTAGCTGCCGAACTCGTCTGCATACCCTTCTCGAAATGGAATTTCTGCTTGATCAAATGCCGTTGCTTGCTGCTCCGCCTATGCTTGAGGACCGTATTATGGAGTCCATTAATGCCGAATCCAGAGCAGCTTTAGGTAACCGGGCGGTATTACAACCCGCTAATCAGAAGCCAGGAGCAGCTGCGGTAAAGCGCTATCGCTCCGAGCTTGTCAATGGGCTTATTGCTGTGGCTGCAACCTATTTATTTATTAATTCTGGTATAATTGGGAAAATCATTTCAATTAATGCAGATAGTTGGGGAGCAGACGTTCAAAATCGGGTTGCTGCTATCGAATCTGTCGTTACACGAATTTCTATACAATTGTTATCCTAATAAAACTACGCTCAGGATCGGAGGTTATCCTACATGGAAGAACCAAACAAAAAACCGTATCAAACGGATGAAGACCAAGAAGAAGCATTTATACGAGAGCGAATGGAACGGTGGAATTCCAACTCCTCCAAGCAGCAGAATACATTCGATCCATTCAGGATTCGGCCTCGCAAAAGCAAAGTTGTGTCAGGAATTCTTTCTTTTCTAGTGCCAGGTACCGGTCAGCTATATTTAGGTTTAATGCAGCGTGGGATGACGATCATGCTTTTGCTGATCTTAAATATTTTTGCGATAGTGTTTTATGCCACCAATGCCAGTACAAGTATTCCATTGATTGTTTTGTTCTCGCTGTTTATCCCGGTCATTTATTTTTACAACATATTTGACGCATTGCAGCAAACGGATAAAGTGAACGGGCAGTGGAGTGGGTCATATACGGATCCTATAGATGATGCTGACTCATCGGTAAATCGTTCCTTCAAGAAGCTTTCGAAGGGAAGCGGCCTTGGTTATTTACTTGTAATAGGCGGTATCATTTTATTCCTGGTCAGCAGTAAGCCGGCGTGGCTCAATAGTATCTTCGAACTGCTTGGATCTTCGATTGGTGCGATTATTCTGATCGTTATCGGCGTTGTTATGTTTTTAAGAGAATCGACCAAAAAATAATACAATGCCTCTATGAGAGAAAGGAGCGCAAAGATCATGCGCAAAGCGGGGCGCTTTACAGCGGCGTTATTATTGATAGCTGTCGGTGCTGCAGTGATGACGGACCAATATGCCGGAACTCATTGGACGAGTCTGCTTATTGACTGGTGGCCGGTCTTGTTTATTACATTAGGCTTGGAGTACATCGCATTCAATATGAAGTATGGAGAAAGTGAGAAGCAGCTGAAGCTGGATGTTGGCGGCGTGGTATTTGCAGTACTTATTTCGGCGGTTGTTATTGGCAGTACGCAGTCTACGGAGACGATTCGAGGTTGGTTTGGACAAATAAATCTTTCCAATCATTGGGGATCAATGATGAGCGGGGAAGGCAGCAAGTTTCAGAAAGAGACTGTTTCTATCCCCATCCCTGCGGGAGTTGATCATATATCTGTCCTTAATCACAGCAACGGCAGTGTAACCGTTAAATCGGGTACTTCGGACCAGCTGCTAATTGATATGACCGTGTATGTTGCACTGAGTGACGAGAAAGAGGCGGCTTCTATTGCCGACCAAACCCGGTTGAAGAATAGCCTCGATGGCAATACTCTTAAGCTTACTACAGAAGGCAAGGCGTTTGGTGATGGACCGCCATGGGTGACCCGAAGACCAAATATTGATATGGTTATTACGGTGCCGTCTCAGGTACAAGTTAGCATGGACCTTGAAATGTCCAACGGTAAATTTAAAGCAGATCAGCTCACATTCAAAAAAGACTTGAAGGTTCGTACAACCAATGGTGAAATTCAGGTAACCTCCATTAATGGCAATCTGGATTTGGAGTCTACCAACGCAGCCATCAAAGCAGCGAAAACAAAAGGAAATATGCAGCTTGGGACGACCAATGGCTCCATTGAGATAGATGACCATCAAGGAAATGCCCGGATTGCATCTACTAACGGAAGATTAAAGACAGCTGGCGTAACAGGCTCTATAGAAGCCGAGACAACGAACGGAGGCATAATAGTCACCGATGCCCCTCAAGAGCTGAAGGCTCATACAACCAATGGCTCCGTTGAAGTAACCAGCCGCATTGTGAATGGAAACTGGGATGTGGAAACGAGTCGTGGTAAAGTTACTTTAAAGTTGCCGCCAAGCGGAGACTATAAAATAAAAGGCGAAGGGCAAAATAGCCAAATCCATTCAAATTTGCCGCTCCAAGTTCGTAAAAATAAGATCGAAGGAACTATTGGAAGCGGAAAGCATGATATACGTATCGAAACAAAGGGCTCCTTGTCCATCCAAGCTGTAGAATGATTTGTAGAGGATTTGTGAAATGAGCTGTTAACTTGATTGACAAATGGAAACAATGCCGCTTACAATAAATCAAACCCTTTTTTATGAATTAATAGGCGGTGGGCAGCATGGATTCCAGGATGGAGCAAGCATTAACCAAGTTAAAGATGACAGGCGTGCGTATGACTCCACAAAGACATGCGATTCTTGCCTATCTTTTAAAAACGATGTCACATCCTACTGCAGATGAGATTTACAAAGCCTTGGCACCCCGTTTTCCAAGTATGAGTGTAGCTACCGTTTATAATAATCTCAAGGTTTTCATTGAAGTGCATCTTGTCAGGGAAATGACTTATGGCGATCATTCGAGCCGCTTTGATGCCGACATGTCGGATCATTATCATGCGCTGTGCGAGGAATGCGGCAAGCTGGTTGATTTTACTTATAAACCACTTGATGATTTGGAAAGAACGGCTGGTATTGAAACAGGTTTTTTAGTAAAAAGCCATCGTGTTGAAGTGTATGGGCTTTGTGCTGATTGCGCAACAGTGCGTCATACTCATTAAATACAGGATCTGTAACCGATTAATAAAGAGTCCATAGCGTGCTTGAGTTCCTTGTTATCAAGGTCTCAAGCACGTTTTGTTCATAGACCTTTTGAGGGCTTCGTCTAAAGCCAGTCGGAATCGCAGCGAAGAGCTTGCCCAACTTTTAAGGGAGTTATTGCAACTTATCCTTTTGAATTAACGTATAATGATATGATCTAAAAACCATCATCATGGGAGTGAAAAGATGGAACCGGAATACCCGACGAAATTGCCTGGAAGAAAGAAATCGAGAAAGTGGCCTTTCCTTTTAACATTTACAGCTATTATTTTTGGTGCTGGAGCTGTATTGTATTTCAACCAATTTATCCCGTCCAGCGAACATGAAACGCCTACCTTTAATGAAAATTCTAAACCGGTCTTCTATAAGGGAGCAATGCTTGATAAGCCTGCTGAAGGTAAAGAGGAAGGGTTAAAGTTGCCTTTTGCAACGGTGCAGGAGCTGTTGGACCCGACTATGATTTACGAGGAAGCAAGCGAATCAACCATTATTACTACACAGGATAAAGTCATCCGTTTACGTACAAGCCAATTGACAGGCATGCTTAACGAGAAGCCCTTTAATTTAAAATTCCCGCTTGAGAAAGTGAATGGAGCTTTATATTTACCAATGGAACCGCTTAAGCAGCTGTATTCCTTCGAGCTTCGTGAGTCTAAGGACACAGGGGCGGTTATTTTGGTTAAAGAAGGCGATTCGATAGAGTGGGCAAAGACGGCGGCGTACACGGACAAGCCGACCAAAACTATTCCGATGCGCAATGGACCGACTATCAAATCCCCGATTCTGGTTGATGTAGGCCAGCAAGAAGAGGTGATGATCTGGTCTGAAGAGCAGGAATGGTACAAGGTTCAGTTAAAGAATGGTTACCAGGGCTACATTAAGAAGGACCATTTGCAGCAGGAGCATCGCAAGGAAGTCATTCCTGAGCAGCCAACACCACCTCCATTTGTCCCACTCAAGCCAATTAATGGGAAGATAAACCTGACTTGGGAGCAAGTCGTAACCAAGACGCCGGATGCTACTAAATTTGTGCCGATGCCTGGTTTGAATGTGGTTAGCCCAACCTGGTTTCATCTTGAAGATGGACAGGGTAATTTGAAAAATATTGCTGATCCCGCTTACGTTAAATGGGCTCATAGTCAAAATATCCAGGTTTGGGGATTATTCAGCAATGGCTTTGAACCAAAAAGAACGACAGAAGCACTCGCTACCTACGATAAACGTATGAAAATGATCAAGCAGCTTCTGAGCTTTGCCCAATTATATTCGCTTCAGGGCATCAATATCGATTTTGAGAATGTAAATGTCAAGGACAAGGAAGAGCTTGTGCAGTTTGTTCGCGAGATGGTTCCATTGATGCATGAACAAGGACTTGTAGTATCTATAGATGTTACGCCGAAATCAACCAATGAAAATTGGTCCTTATTCTATGATCGCAAAGCATTAATTGAATCTGTGGATTATATGATGCTTATGGCATATGATGAGCATTGGGCCAGCAGCCCAACCGCGGGTTCTGTAGCTTCTCTGCCGTGGGTCGAGAGCAGTCTCACTCGAATGATGAAGGAAGACCGCATACCTGCGTCCAAGCTCATTTTGTCCATTCCTTTCTATACAAGGATATGGACGGAGGAAACAGTTGACGACAAGGTCAAGGTGAGCTCCAGAGCAGTGTTTATGGAAAATCCCCAAAAGCTGATTAAGGATAAAAAGCTGACGCCTGTTTTTAAGTCGGATGTAGGACAAAACTATGTTGAGTACAAAGAAGGAAATAAGCTTAACCGAATTTGGCTTGAGGATGAAGTCTCAATAAAAGCGAGAATGGATCTGGTCAAGAAGTATGGACTGGCAGGAGTCGCATCCTGGAGAAGAGGCTATGAAACTCCACAAATTTGGGGCATCATAGATGACGCGCTTAAATAATATGAGAAAAAGAGCTCCTAACGCTGCGGATTGAACTGTGACCCGAAAGATAGACACTTTGAAAAAAGTGCCCGTCTTTTGGGTTTTTGTGTTTTAATAAACAATACTACAGTGAATGAGGGAAGCTAACAACAT